>JASHRY010000140.1 GCA_030037105.1 Xanthobacteraceae bacterium | reverse complement strand
GCCGTGTCAAGCAAGGAGGATGCCATAATGCAATGGAAACTTGGCGGCACCTACTTCGAGACCTGTAACTGTCAGGCTGCCTGTCCGTGTGTGTTCACCAGCCCGCCGACAGAGGGCGACTGCACTGTGCTGGTTGCCTGGCACATCGACAAGGGCAATTTCGGCGACGTGGCGCTTGACGGGCTCAATGTCGCGCTGGCGGTGCACAGCCCCGGGCACATGCTGGAGACGAAATGGAAGGCCGCGGTTTACGTCGATGCCAATGCCAGCGAACCGCAGAACAAGGCTCTGCTGACGATATTTTCCGGTCAGGCGGGCGGCCACCCGGCTGTGCTTGCTTCGTTTGTCGGCGAAATCATGGGCGCCAAGAGCGTCCCGATGCGTTATCAGGACGACGGCAAGAAAAGAAGCCTTGTCATTCCCGGAATCGTCGACGCCGAAATCGAAGCGCTCGAAGGTCAAGGCGGACAAGCAATGACGATCGAGAACCATCCGCTCTGCATCGCCCCGGGCAAGCCGGCGACGGTGGCGCGTTCCAAGCATTTCAGGTTCTCCGATTACGGACTGGATTGGAAACTGTCTGGCCGTAATGGCTTCTTGTCGGATTTCGCGTATCGCTCGGCATAGGAATGTCGCGCTCCGACATGGCAGTCGACGCGGAAAGACGGCGCGATCTTCTCGTCGGTTTGGGCGGCCTCGTCGCCGTGATCGGGCTGAGTTGGTTCTATCTTGCCCGCATGAATGCCGGCTTGGGAATTTGCCACGGCGACATGGCGGCGATGCCGGCGAGGGCCTCGGGATTGCCCGATCAGTTTTGCGGCGCCTTCGTCATGTGGAGCGTCATGATGGTGGCGATGATGCTGCCGACGGCATTACCGGCGGTGACAGTATTCGACAGTTTGCGGCGCCGCAGAGGTTCGCAAACCGATTCAGTGGCGCCGATCGCGTTGTTCGGCACGGGGTATGTCGCGGCCTGGACCGGCTACTCGGCGGTGGCGGCGGCGGGCCAAGTGGCCTTATCGCGCGCGGCGCTGCTCACGCCGACGCTGCAAAGTGCGAGCCTCGCGCTCAGCGCCGCCATTCTCTTGGCGGCGGGAGCTTTCCAATTCACCCCACTCAAGGATGCATGCTTAACCAAATGCCGCACTCCGCTCGCCTTCTTTCTCGCCGAATGGCGGGATGGCAAGGCTGGTGCGCTGGCACTTGGGCTCAGGCACGGCAGCTATTGCGTTGGCTGCTGCTGGGCTCTCATGGCGGTGATGTTCGTGATCGGAGCGATGAACCTCCTGTGGATGGCTGCGCTTACATTCCTCGTGCTCGGCGAGAAGTTGGCGCCGGCGCATTGGCAGTTTCCTCGCGTTGCAGGCATCGCGCTGGTATTGTGGGGACTTACCGTCGCCACCTCGCTTGTTCGCTGAACCAAAGCCAACCGCGGCTCTGAAAGCGCGCAGAACCCGTCGCGGACCGTCCGTCGGAACAGACGATCGACGTCAAGGCGCTTCATCTTCCCCGACCGGGAGAGAGTGAAGGGACATGATTCTATGCGCGCATCCGCGCGGTCCGTCCGGCGGCGCGCGTAATCGCGTCGGCGAGATATTCCGGCGACTGGGCGCCGGTGACGATGATGCTGCCGCCGAAGATGAAGCAGGGCACGCCGTCGATGCCGGCTTCCCTGGCGCTGTTGGCCTCGCTTTCGATGCGATCCACGTCGGCGTCGCTGGCCAAGAGCCGGCGCACCAGGTCGCCATCCATGCCGCACGCGACCGCGGCTTCGATCAGAGTCTTGGGATCGGTGAGGTCGGCCCCCTCAGAAAAATAAAGCTCCATCAGCCGCTGTTGCATGCGGCCGGGATCGGTGACGCTGCGCGACCACAGAATGAGGCGATGGCAGTCGAGCGTGTTGGGTTGCCGGCCGATCTTATCGGAGGCGTAGAGCAGCCCTTCCATTGCCGCGACCGCGGCGACCCGCTCGGCGATCGCGCCGTAGCGCTCGACGGAGCCGAACTTGGTCTGGAGGTAAGTCCGCCGGTCGATGCCTTCGCGCGGGATCCAGGGATTGAGAAAATACGGCCGCCAATTGACGTTGACCGCGACGTCGGACATGAGTGCGGTCGCTAGTTCAAGCCGACGTTTGCCGATGAAGCACCACGGACAGACGACGTCGGAAACCACATCGACATGCACGGATGCGGGCGGGGAGGGGGTGGCGGCCATGAGCGGAACCTTTGGTCGGTCGATCAAGTCTAGCGCATGTTGCGCGACGCTGCATTCACCTTCCCCTGGCGCAATGAGGGGGTCGACCTGCACATGGTGCGCCGCTCAGCCGGCGACAACCTCGCCTACCACCCTGGCGATGAGGGAATCCACGTTGTCGGTCGGCTTGAGCGTCGCCAGCGTCACCGCCGCCTCGATGCCGGTCGGCTTGCGATCTGGTCCCAGCATGGTGTGCTTGAGCACGCTGGCGATGCGCCGCGCGATGACATGAGCCGCGCGCAAATCGGTTTCGGTGAACACGGCGAAGATGGAATTGTCCGCCTCCCGGCAGGCGAAGTCGACTTGGCGCATCAGCCGGCCCAGCAGCCGCGCGGCGTCGAGGCTCACGCGGCGGTCGCGCTGCGCGAACGAGAATCGCGCGATCGACAGGCCGACGCTGCGCTTTTCCGCATCGTTCACGGCGCGGTTGAGGTCGCGCCAAAACGCCTCGTGGGCGAGAAGCCCGGTGTCCGGGTCGATCATGCCTTTGGCGTCGAGCGATTTGAGCATGCGTCTGAGCCGCTGGGCGAAAGCATGCAGGCGCACGAACGGGAGCAAACGTTCCACGAGGCGCGCCGCGCCTTCGGAGATGCGCTCGAGATTGGGCAGTTTCGCTGAAAATGCTTCAATGATGGCGGGATGGCCGCCGAGCACGGCGACCGGCAGATCGCAGAAGCGCACGTCCTCGGCCAGCACGGTCAAGAGCGCTTCGACGATGCGCGGGCCGAAACCGTCGCCGATCACGATGCCGTCGATGTCGCGCGCGTTGAGCGCGCGCGCGGCGCTCTCGACGCTGAGCGCGCCGACCAAGCCGACCCGCTCGCCGACGGCCACCGAGAGCCCCGGATAGGAGCGGCCGCGGCCGGCGACGAGCACGGTCGCCTCTTCGAGAGGGTTGTTTCTTGACAATTCCGGCGGCTGTTCGCCCCGCGAAACGAGCGTCGCGGTCCGGCGCAGGACGGTCGCGTGCAGCGCGCGGATGCGCAACGCCGCGCTGAGCCGCTGCGCCATACGCGCGGCCGGCGCGCTAGCGGATATCGCCAGCGCGTCCGGCAAGGATGCGACGCCGTCCTCGCGGGTGCGGGCGATGACCGGCGTGAACGGGCCGTTGCTGGCCTTGATCCGATCGTCGAGCGCTTGCGCCAGCGCGGGAGCGCGTTCGCTGTCGGCGCAGGGCTCGGCGAGCACCACCGCTTCCGGCTCGACCGAGGCGATCGCATCCGCCGCATCGGGCCAGCTCGCTTCGACGATCGGGAAGGCGCCCGCCGCGCGCAAAGCATCGACGACAGCGGGCGCCGGACTGTCGGCAACGACGACGAACGGACCTTGCAGCGCCATGGCGGGATGCGGATTTTTTCAGATGCCGCCTCAACCATGCCAAAGCGCTGTTAACGGGCCGTCAATGCCGCGGCTCAGGCCGCGCGCGCGGCGCCCGCCGCGGCGCTCCGCGCGCTGCGGTCGCGGAAGGCGGCGACGACGATCGGGTTGAGGCCGACCGCTTCGAGCGCCGCCTGCATGGTGTCGCGATCGGCGGCGTTGCCGATCAGATATTGGCTGAGAAGGGGATCGGGCAACGCCGCGAGCGTGGCGCCGAGGTCGATACGGCTGACGACCTCCTGAAGGTCGTGAAGCGGAAAACGGTAGCCGCCGACGCTGACGATTCCCGCGGGCGGACCGCTGACCACCAGCTCCTTGGTGACGGAATCGACCCGACAGGGATAGAAGCTGTCGACCCAGCCGTCGCTTCCGACCTTGAAAGAAAAACGGCCGGAGCGTTCTACGTCCGGGAGGAGGGAATGGTGCGGCACCATCGGCCCGCGCACCGCCAAAGTGCCCGCCGCGGTCCGCGCCAATTCGGCAACCGCGATTCCGTCCGCGCTCGCCTGCGGCGCAGTGACGGGACCGAAGGGGATGGGGTGCGGCCTGCCGTCGGCCCCGCGGC
>JASHRY010000024.1 GCA_030037105.1 Xanthobacteraceae bacterium | reverse complement strand
TCGAAGTGCAAGATGGAGCCGCCGCCGGCCGCGACCGAGTGAAGGAGCATCATCGGCGCGCGCATGCGCACGCCCGCGACTTCCGTCTCGTAGGTTCGCTCGTATTCGCCGGCAAAATGCGACACGTCCGTCGAGGTGCCGCCCATGTCGAAGCCGATGAGCCGCGAGAAGCCGGCCTCGCGCCCGGTCTCGGCCATGCCGACGACGCCGGCCGCCGGCCCCGACAGGATCGCATCCTTGCCGCGAAACAGTTCGGCCGCGGTCAGCCCGCCCGACGACATCATGAACATGAGGCGGGTCTTCTCTTCTCCGCCTTGCGGCGAGGGAATTAAATCTTCGGCGACCTGCGCCACGTAGCGGCGCAGGATCGGCGAGAGATAGCTGTCGACGACGGTGGTGTCGCCGCGGCTTACGAGCTTGATGAGCGGAGACACTTCGTGGCTCGCCGACACCTGCGGAAAGCCGATATCACGCGCGAGCGCCGCGACTTGCCGTTCGTGTTCGCTGTAACGATAAGCGTGCATCAGCACGATGGCGACCGCGCGAATGCCGTCTGCGAGCGCGCGCTGCAGCTCGACACGCACCGTGTCGAGGTCCACGGCGCGCTCGACCGTGCCGTCGGCGCGCACGCGCTCGTCGATCTCGACCACGCGCTCATAGAGCATGTCTGGCTTGACGATGTGGCGGGCGAAGATTTTGGGCCGCGCCTGGTAGCCAATGCGCAGCGCGTCGCGAAAGCCCTTGGTGACGAGAAGAAGCGTGCGTTCGCCCTTGCGCTCGAGGAGCGCGTTGGTGGCGACCGTGGTGCCCATCTTCACCGCGCCGATGCGCGCGGCCGGAATGGGCTCGCCGGGTGCAAGCCCCAGCAGGCGGCGGATCCCGGCGACCGCCGCGTCGCGGTAGGCGTCGGGATTGTCCGACAGCAATTTGTGGGTGACGAGCGTGCCGTCCGGCCGTCTGCCGATCACGTCGGTGAAGGTGCCACCGCGATCGATCCAGAACTCCCAGCATCCGGAGCGGATATCATGCATCGTCGCAACATATCGCGGCGCGCCGCCGCGTCGTTACGGCCGGCTTTGACCGGCCATCGGCCATCCATGCGAAAATGCCGCGCCTTCGGCAAGTCGGCATGGACCGGGTTAGCGGGCACCCCACGGGGATATTCGGGCCGGGGTAACGAGGAAAGAAACTACTTTGCCGCCGTGCCGCCGTTCAAAAGGCCGGCGACCGTCCTGATCTCGTTGCGCGCATATTTGGGCAGGCCGGCGCTGATCGAGTTGCCGGAGTTGAACGACGACCTCCCCATCAGCACCTGCGCCGGCACCAGATTGCGCAGCACCGGCACTTTCTCGAATTGGCGCTTCTTGTCGAGCACGCCGGCGTCGATCGCCAGCACCATGAAGGCGGTCACTACCGTCTTGTCGGCATCGGCCGGGTGGCCCTGGAACACGGCGAAGAATTTGCCGAACTTCATGATCTGATTGACGTAGAAAATATTCTGCTCGAGTACGCCGGCGACCGGTGTGTCGAGCGCGGTCAACTCCTGCACTCCGGCCTGATCGAGATCGGCGGGGGAGAGCGCCGACAGCTCGCTCTCGAAATCGATGTGGTCGGACACCTTCTTGGCGCTGTCGCGCAGCTTGTTCACCAGCATGACGGCGATGGGAATCTTGCCTTCGAGCTTGTAGCTCGAGCGGATGCAGATCAAATTCGGCCGCCCGGTACACCATTTGCGCTCCGGATTGTCGTTGCCGGCCCATTGTTGGTCCTTGGGCGGGTTGACGTCGTCGGCGGTGATCGTCTGGTGCTTGATGGCCGGATCGATCTGTTGGAGGAATGGCAGCGTCACGTAGCGCGCGAGATCGAGTGCGCCCGGCGGCTTGTCGAGAATGAAGCGCGCTTGCGCCACGTACATGTAGAGCTTCTCGACGGCCGGGCCGGCGGCCTCCGAGTTGGCCTTCGAGCCGGCCTTCGTCGTGGTTTTCGCCGCCTTGCCGATGATCGGCTCGATATAGCCGGGGAAAAGCGCCAAGAATTTCTTCTGGACGGGACGCGTACGCGCCCAGTCCGCGAAGCGGATGAGTTCCGGATCGCCGCTGGCCGCGCCGTTCGCCTGATCGCTGAAAGCGATGGCTCCGGGCCGAAGCTCACCGACGTTCCAGTTCGGCGCCGAACCCAAATCTTCGATGCGGAAATCCTGTGCCCAAGCGGCGGAGCATACCCCCATCACGCCGACAAGCAGGATCGCATGCCGCATCCACATTCGAATTTCTCTCGATCGCGTCGAATCAGTTGAGGGCTCTGCCCCAGAAATAGTCCGGATCGGGCCGGGCGCCATTGCGCGGATCGTCGGGATCAACCGGCGTGAACAGGCCGCGCGCCATGGGCCGTTGTGGCGGTGGCGCCGGCTGCGCGCCTTGGAAGGGATAGTAGGACCGGCCGCCAGACCAGCTTCCACCGGCAGCCGGCGGGCCGGCCCAATAACCCTCCGCGCTCGTCCCCTGGCCTTGATTGCGATAGGCAGCGCCATAAGCGTCAGCATCCTCGCGCGAGACGAGCAGGTTTTGCGTGTCGTTGACGCGGCCGTCGGGCCCAATCCGGAAATGCTCGATGAAGCCGTTGCCCGCGGTCGCGCGATCTCCGCTCATATAGTCGATTGGCAGGTCGACGAGATGACGCTGTGCCGCGGGCGAGGGGCCGCTCAGCGGCGTTTTCGGCGCGATTCCCTCCGCCCATACCGCCTCGATGATCGGTTTGAAGATCGGCAGCGCCACCCGTGCCCCGGTTGCATTGATGCCGAGCGAGCGGCGCTTGCCGTCGCCGTTATCGTAGCCGACCCAGACGGCGACGGTCACGTCGTTGGTGAAGCCGATGAACCACCCGTCGACCGCGTCTTCGGTCGTTCCGGTCTTGCCGGCGACATAAGGCGAAAGCGAGCTGATGGCGCGCGCCGTGCCGCGCGCCACGACGCCCTGGAGCATGGTCTTGAGCTGATAGAACGACGCGCGGTCGGCGGCGCCGATCCAGGGCAACGGCGCGTTCGGATAGCGGTAGATCGTGCGGCCGTTCGCCTCGATCGAATCGACGGCGTGCGGTTGCGGCCGCGCGCCTTCATTGGCGATCGCGGCATAGAAGGCGGCGAGATCGATCATGCGCACTGGCTGCGCGCCGAGCACGAACGGATAATAGCGAATGCAGTCGCT
>JASHRY010000139.1 GCA_030037105.1 Xanthobacteraceae bacterium | reverse complement strand
TGCTTGATGAGACGACGGAAGCGATCTCCGCGTCCAAGGTGCGCGCGCTCAGCACCGGGCCATAGCTACGGTTTGCGGCCCGAGCGTCTTTCGCCGCCCTTCCGGGGGCGACGAGTCGAATCGTACAGCTCTTGAATTTGTTGGCTCCCCGGGCCGGATTCGAACCAGCGACCAACCGGTTAACAGCCGGTTGCTCTACCGCTGAGCTACCGGGGAACAAGGCAGCTTGGGGCGCGCAAGCTGCGCTTGCCTATAACAAAGCCTTACCGGCTTTGAAAGCCGTCCGGATTGCGGAAAGCCCGTCCGGATCGCAGCGCAAAAGATGGGATTTGGAGGCCACGCCCGGAATTGAACCGGGGTAAACGGTTTTGCAGACCGCTGCGTAACCACTCCGCCACGTGGCCCTGTCAGGCATCGCGCACTTGCGCACCAGCCAACGACTCTTTGCGTACCAGCTAACGACTCTACAGTGTCGGCTGTTACAGTGTCGCTGTATATCGGAAGGTCGAAGTCCCGACAACGGCGCACTCGTTCCTACAAAAGGGCATGGTTTACCGTTGGGGCCGGCGATATCGCACCTTTGCGCAGCACTGCCGCTTGCGTTTTCCGGGATCCTGCCGCACAAGATTTGTTTCCGACGATGGAACCGAAGGTATGTTCGACACCGCCACCGCGCGCCGGCTGATGGTGGAAGGGCAGATCCGTACTGCCGACGTCACCAATCTTGATTTGCAGGAGGCCATGCTGACGCTGCCGCGGGAGCGTTTCGTGCCGCCGTCGCTTGCTGCGCTTGCTTATCTCGACAAGGATATTCCCATTGCCAAAGGCCGCGCTTTGCTCAAGCCGATGGTGCTCGCCAAGCTCATTCAGGCCGCGCGCGTGCGCGGCGGCGATCATGTCCTCGATGTGGCGTGCGGAACCGGCTACTCCTCGGCGGTGCTGGCGCGGCTTGCCGGTTCGGTGATTGCATTGGAGGAAGACGCCGAACTGGCGCGCCAGGCGAAAGAGGCGCTTGCGGCGGCAGATGCCGCTCAAGTCCAGGTCGTCATCGGGCCTTTGACCGCGGGCTGGCTGCCAGGCGCACCGTATGACGTCATTTTCCTCAATGGCGCGACCGAAATCGCGCCCGAGGCGCTCGGCCGCCAGTTGAAGCCGGACGGCCGACTTGCCTGCATTTACGGCCGCTCCCCGGCAACTAAGGGTATGATTTTTCACGTGATCGAAGGCCACTTGGTGGGCTGCCCAATGTTCGATGCCGCCGCGGAATTGCTGCCCGGCTTTGTCGCGCCGCCAGCATTCGTATTCGAGGGATTCCGCCCCTAAATTGGGGGAAGATTGCCCGCAAAGGAGGATCGGCGGTCGCGGGCCGTGGTCGGCACCTGTGGCGCTTATGTGTCAACGGTCGGAATTTTGCGGTAATCCCATGCTCGGGGGTTTCGCATCGCTGTTCGGCCGAATAAGGTTGGGCGTGGCGTTCCGTCGGCTTGCCTGATTGGGAAGAGGAGAGCTTTAGTCGTCCGGGTTCCCGCGGGGGGTCGGAGTTGGGTGGGGGAGCGGCATAATCTCATGCGGGGGGTGCGAGCGTATATTGGGATTCTTGCCTGCGTCGGTCTCGCTGCTGGCGCCGTGGGTGTGGTTTGCTCGCCGGCCGCCGCCGATACGCTCGAATGGGCATTGGTGCAGGCTTACCAGAACAATCCCTCGCTCAACGCGCAACGCGCGGCATTGCGCGCGACCGACGAAAATGTACCGCAAGCCTTGTCCGGATATCGCCCGAGGCTGAGCCTGACCGGCAACGCCGGTTACAATTACGAAAATGCCACGTCGGAGTTTCCTCTTGCCGGCACGCTGACCACCACCAAATTCGCCGAGCAGTTCTTCTCACGCAGCGTCGGCGCCACCGCGTCGCAAACCCTGTATAATGGCTTTCAGACCGCCAACCGGACCCGCCAGGCGGAAAGTCAGGTCATGGCCGCGCGCGAGACGCTGCGCGTGACCGAGCAGCAAGTGCTGCTCGACGCCGCCACCGCCTACATGAATTTATTGCGTGATCAGGCGATCCTCGACCTCAATCGACGCAACGTCGAGGTGCTGACCGAGCAGCTCAAGCAAACGCGCGACCGCTTCAATGTCGGCGAGGTGACGCGCACCGACGTCGCGCAGGCGGAATCGCGGCTTGCGGCCGGGCGATCGGCGCTCCTGGGTGCGCAGTCGAACTATGTGACCTCGCAAGCCAATTATCGGCGCATCATCGGGGTCGATCCGGGTCGGCTCGCGCCCGGCACGCCGGTCGATCGGCTCTCGCCCCCTACTCTCACGCGGGCGATCAGACAGGGCCAGGCGCAGAGCCCCTCGGTTCTAGCCGCCGCCTACGGCGCTGATGTTGCCGAGCTTGCCGTCAAGGTCAGCGAAGGTGCGCTCTATCCGAACCTCACCCTCAATGCGAGCGCGTTGCAGGGGACGGATCCGGCCTATGAAGTCCTCAAAGAGACCGCCTTTGCCGTGGTCGGCACGTTGACGGTGCCGATCTACCAAGGCGGCGCGGAATATTCCGCCATCCGCCAGGCCAAGGAAACCTTGGGACAACAGCGGCTCAATCTCGACGTCAACCGCGATCAGGCGCGGGCCACGGTGGTGCAGAGCTGGGGCCAGCTCGAGGCCGCCAAGGCGCAAATCGAGGCGACCACTGCCCAGGTCAATGCCGCGGAGATCGCGCTCAACGGCGTGCGCGAGGAGGCCCGGGTCGGCCAGCGCACCACGCTTGACGTACTCAATGCGCAGCAAGAACTCGTCAATGCCCGCGTTGCGTTGGTCACGGCGCAACACGATCGCGTCGTGGCCTCCTATACGGTGCTGGCGGCCGTCGGTGGGCTCTCGATGCAGAAGCTCGGCCTCAATGTCCTCATCTACGATCCGCAGGTGCACTATCAGCAGGTGCGGGATGCATGGATCGGCGTACGCAACCCGGATGGCAGATAGGCCGCAAGCGCCGCGCCGGCGGACTCATGTCGCCTACCGCGACGATTGTCATCCACAGATCGCTGCTTGCGTTCGACTTTCGCCATGACATACTTGCCCGCGGCGTTGCATGGCTGCCCGCACGATTCGCGGCCGTCGAATCGGGCCGGGCCGAAAGGTGTCGGCTGTGCGAGGGCGAGGGCATGCACAAGTTAGGTGAAGATGCGCGCATGACCGAGCCGGCGGAATCGCAGGAACCGTCCATGGAGGAGATCCTCGCCTCCATTCGTCGCATTATCGCCGACGACCACGCCAGCAAGTCCGCGCCACGCGAAGCGAAGGCGGCGGCGGTCCCGCAATCCGACCCGCTGCTGCAGCCATCCTCCGCCGTTCCGGCGACCTCGGCCGCGGCTCCCCCCGAGCCGCCTGCCGCCGCCGAGATCTTCGCCGAAGAGTCTTCATTGCCCGCGGCCGCTGCCGCGGACGAAGCAAGCCTTGAGGATCTATCCTCCGACATTCTCGATCTCACTGAATCGACGGCGGCAGCCACGTCAAACGCGCCGAGCGCAGCGGCCGATCTTCCGCCGCAATTTCACAAAATCGAGAGTCGGTCGAACGCGAGCCTCGAGGAGTCGATCGAACAACCCGCCGTGCAAAGAATCGTCGCGGAGGTCCGCGGTCGATCCGTGCGCGAGGACGGCGGGGTTGGCGCTGATGAGCGAGCGCAGCTCCTGTCGAGTGAAACCCGCGCCGCGGTCGATTCCGCGTTCAACGCATTGGCGCAAACCGTGCTGGTGCAGAACGCCCGCACGCTTGAAGACCTGGTGCGGGAGATGCTGCGGCCGATGCTGAAGAGCTGGCTTGACGACAATTTGCCCGCCATGGTCGAGCGCCTGGTGCGAGCGGAGATCGAGCGCGTTTCGCGCGGCCGCGCCGGCTGAACGGGCCCTGTCGTATCGTCAT
>JASHRY010000138.1 GCA_030037105.1 Xanthobacteraceae bacterium | reverse complement strand
ACCCTGCTCAGAAAAGCCGACGAGCGAACCGTCGAAACGACCTGGCGACGTATCGGAACCTTGCTCAACGCATTCCCTCCGCAGGAATGCGCAAACTACTTCCGAAACGCAGGATATGCTTCAGCCTAAGTGAAATGGACTCTAGATGATTGTCAGCGCTGATTCGTTTTCGTCATTTTCTTCATTTCGTCATTCGGCGCGGCCCGCCTTCAGCATGACGGGCACTCTTCGGTGCCGGGGCCGGTCAGCCGCGCGCCAGCCAGACGATGAACACGCCGACCGCTGCCGAAACCAGGCCGGCGATGCGCAATCTGCCGTCGGGAAATTCGAGCGCGGCGGCCATGGCGCGTTTGGCGCCGAGCGGGAAGGCAGCGAAAATAATGCCCTCGATCGCGAAGAACAGGCCGATCGCGGCAAGGAAGTCGGACATGAACGGCAAGACCCTATGCGCTCTGGCGTAAAGGCTGCTGCAAAATCCTATTTCGCGGTCGGCGGTTTGGGCGGGTCCAACGCTTGCGGGCTGGGCGGCAGGCTGGGCGAGGCCGGATTATTATTATTGCCATGCTCCGGCGGCCGCTGGCCGGACGGCGCGGAGAAATAACGGAAGAAATCCGAATCCGGTCGCAGCACCAGCCGGGTGTCGCCGTGCTGCAGGCTCTTCTCATATGCTTGCATGGAGCGGTAGAAGGCGAAGAAGTCCGGATCGCGGCTATAGGCATCGGCGAAGATGCGGTTCCTTTCGCCGTCGCCCTGGCCGCGGATTTTCTCGGCCTGCGAATTGGCGTCGGCGATGATCACGGTCACGTCGCGGTCGGCCTTGGCGCGGATCTCCTGGCTCTTCTGGCTGCCCTGGGCGCGGAACTCGGCCGCTTCGCGTTGCCGCTCGGTCTGCATGCGCTGGTAGACCGCCTGGCTGTTCTGCTCCGGCAGATCGGCGCGGCGGATGCGCGCGTCGACCACATGGATGCCGAACGGCCGCGCGTCGTGATCGAGCTGATCGCGCATTTTCGCCATCAGCTCCTCGCGCTTGTCGCGCACCACGTCGGAGAGGGTGGCGGCGCCGAGCACGCGGCGCAGCGCCGAGTTGAGCAGGATGGCAAGTCGCGAATTGGCGCCGGTGGGACCGACGGTCTGATAGAACTTGAGCGGGTCGGTGATGCGGTAGCGGGCAAAGGCATCAACCACGAGGCGCTCGCCGGCCTGGTCGGCGCCGGTCTTGTAATTGTCCTGGCTCGAGGCGATCACCTCCTGCGCCGGCGATTCGATGTTGAGAATGCGCTTGTCGACATAGATCACGTTGTCGATGAACGGTACTTTGACGTTGAGTCCCGGCGCGGTGATGATGCGCACCGGCTCGCCGAGCCGCACCACCAGGGCCTGTTGGGTCTGGTTGACGACGAACAAGGTGCTGTAGCCGACGACGGCGACGATCAGCAGCAGAACGGCCAGTACACCGCCGGCAAGGTTCAGCCTCATGGGTTGCCTCCGGACGATGCGGCGCCGCGCGCCGGCGATCGGCGCGGCCGATTGATCTCGTTGAGCGGCAGATAGGGCACGACGCCCGGGCCGGGCTGCTGCCCGGTATCAATGATCGTCTTATCGCTGCCGGCGAGGACGCGTTCCATGGTCTCAAGGTACATGCGCTCGCGGGTGACGCCGGGCGCCTTCTTGTACTGCTCGTAGACCTGCAGGAAGCGCGAGGTTTGGCCCTTGGCTTCGGCGACGGTCTGCTCGCGATAGGCTTCGGCGTCCTGGATGATCTTGGCGGCGCGGCCGCGGGCCTCCGGCACGACGCGATTGGCATAGGTCTGCGCTTCGTTCTGCGCGCGCTCGAGATCGGAGCGCGCCGCCTGCACGTCGCGGAAGGAATCGATGACCTGGCTGGGCGGATCGACTTTTTGCAGTTGCACCTCCTGCACCAGAATGCCGGCGCCGTAATCGTCGAGGATCCTCTGCATCAATTCCTGCACCGCGGTCTCGATGGTTTGCCGCGCGCCGGTCAGGACCGGCTGGATATTGGAGCGCCCGATCACCTCGCGCATCGCGCTTTCGGCCACGGCTTTGACGGTGCTTTCGGGACCTTGGACGTTGAAGAGGTAATCGCCGATGCGGTTCGGCTTGACCTTCCACAGCACCGAGAAATCGACGTCGACAATGTTCTCGTCGCCGGTGAGCATCAAGCTTTCCTCGGGCACGTCGCGCATGGTGTTGCCGCGGCGCATGTCTTCAACGGGGCGCATGCCGATGTCGATCTTGTTGACGCGCAGCGCCGGCGGCGTGAGCGCGGTCTCGATCGGATAGGGCAGGTGATAATTGAGGCCCGGTTGCACCTCGCGCACGAACCGGCCGAAGCGCAGCACCACCCCGAGCTCGTCGGGCTCGACGCGGAAGAAGCCGGAAAAGCCCCAGAGCACGACGACCGCGAGCGCAATCAGCGCCACGCCGCGGCCGCCGAGGTTGCTCGGCAACACCGAGCGCAATTTATCCTGGCTCCGGCGCAGGAATTCTTCGAGGTCGGGCGGCCGCGGCCCTCCGGGTGATTGCGGCCCCGAGCCCCAGGGTCCTCGCGATCCCGAACCCCAGGGGCCACCGCCGCCGGATTGGTTACTCCACGGCATCAAGTCTCTCCTCAACGCCGGTTTAGGCCGCCGGTCCGGTTTGGGCGGGTTATAGGGGAGCGCGGCGCCCCTTACAACGCGCAGTTATGCCGCGCCCGGCGCGGCCTCAATTGCGCGCTCGTAGGTAACGAATGCGAAAGGCGCCTCGTCTTCCGCCTGCGGCTCATGCTCGCTGCGCGCGGTTTCCCGCCACAGCTTCGGATCGATCGCCGGGAAACGGGCGTCGCCTTCGACGCGCTTATGCACGCGGGTGATGAGGAGACGCGTCGCCAGCGGCAAGGCCTGGGCGTAAATGGCGGCGCCGCCGGCAACGACAATGGCGTCCGCGGCCCGGCGCAGCGCGTCGCCGCGCGCCGCCGCCATAGCGGCGTCGAGGCTCGGCGCAACGACGATGCCCGGCGCCGCGAAGGCGCGGTCGCGGCTCATCACGATCACGGTGCGGCCTGTGAGCGGACGCGTGAGCGTCAGAAAGGTCCCGCGCCCGAGGACGACCGGCTTGCCCAGGGTCAGCGCGCGGAAATGCTGCAGGTCCGACTTGAGCCGCCACGGCAGCGCATTGTCGCGGCCGATCACGCCGTTCTCGGATATCGCGGCGAGGAGGAGGACGTGCATTCCTGTTGTTTGATTCGTCATTCCGGGGCCGGGCCAGGCAAGGAGACCGCAACGACGGGCGAGGTCGTCATCCGGAAATCGTATCACACCAACGGCATTGAACAGTAATCCATGCCTGTCATCGTCCGCGCAGGCGCAGGCGGACGATCCAGTCAATGCCGATGTATTAGCGAATACTGGATCATCCGCCTGCGCAGATGATGACAGCAACACGAGTCAGCGTTTAATGCCGCTGCCATCACACCGCCACCGCGGCCTTGATATGCGGATGCGGCTCGTAGCCTTCGAGCGAGAAATCCTCGTGGCGGAACGCGAACAAGTCCTTCACTGCCGGATCGAGTCGCAGCGTCGGCAGCGGTCGCGGCGCGCGCGTGAGCTGCAGCCGCGCCTGATCGAGATGATTGAGGTAGAGGTGGGCGTCGCCCAGACTGTGGATGAAGGCGCCGGGCTTGAGCGAGGTCACCTGGGCGACCATGAGCGTGAGCAGCGCGTAGGAGGCGATGTTGAACGGCAGGCCGAGAAAGACGTCGGCCGAACGCTGATAGAGATGGCATGACAGCGCGCCGTCGGCGACGTTGAACTGGAACAGGCAGTGGCACGGCGAGAGCGCCATGCGGTCGTTCTCCGCCGGATTCCAGGCGGTGATGATCAGCCGGCGCGAGGCGGGGTTGCGGCGGATCTCGGCGAGAACATCGGCCATCTGGTCGATGCGGCGCCCGTCGGGCGCCGGCCAGGAGCGCCACTGCCGGCCGTAGATCGGGCCGAGATCGCCGTCGGCGTCGGCCCATTCGTTCCAGATGGTGACCCCGTGATCGTTGAGAAATTTGACGTTGGTGTCGCCGTTGAGGAACCAGAGGAGCTCGTAGATGATCGACTTGACGTGCAGCTTCTTGGTGGTGACCAGCGGAAAGCCGCGCGTGAGATCGAAACGCATCTGGTGGCCGAAGATCGAGCGCGTGCCGACGCCGGTGCGGTCGCGTTTTTCCACGCCCTCGGCGAGCACCCGTTCCATCAGATCGAGATATTGGCGCATGGTTGTTTTTGCTTTTCCGCGTCTTTGCGCATTGCGTCCGAGTCGCGGCGAAGCTTAGCGTTAAATGAGCGGCCGACGAAGGCCGCGCAAGCCAGCGGTGGATAGCTCTGCGCCGTCATTCCGGGCGCCGCGAAGCGGCGAGCCCGGAACGATGCATCACTCCACCAACGCGCCGATGAACCTCGTGGCGCGGGCATAAATGCCCGGCGTTTCGCTTTGGCGCGGGCCGCCGATGACGAGCGTCAGGTCGGAGCCGAAGCGGGCACGCTGGGCGCGCAGCCATGTCGCCGCAAGTTCGCGAACGTTCGGCGCGCCGAGGTCGGCGATGAGCAGCGGCTTGCCGTAGCGTCGCGCCAGGTCGCGCGCGAGCGCCGTGCCCGGCGAGGCCGTCAATCCGCCGCCATCGATGACGATCAGGCCCGAGTCGGAATCGCGCACGTTCCATTCCGTGCGCTGCGCCGGATCGGCAAGCGGCGTCTCCTTGAGGTTTGGATATTTCGCCATGACGCCGGGCGGCGCTGGAAAATCCTCGGCCCAGCCGCCTTTGGGGCACCAGCCGCCGTAGTTGATGCCGCGCGCGATCGCCACATCGAGCACGGCCCGGTCGACGCCGCTCTGTCCGCCGGAGAGGAGTTTCATCGAACGTGACTTTCATGCCTTCCCGCTTGCCGGGAAAACAAAGACTCAATCCAGCACGTGGCTGACCATGCCGTCGGCGAGTTTCGGTTCGAACCAGGTGGATTTCGGCGGCATGATTTTGCCCGCGTCGGCGACCGCCATGAGGTCGCGCATCCGTGTCGGGTAGAGCGCGAACGCCGCCGCCATCTCGCCGGTGGAGACCAGCCGCTCCAGCTCGGCAAGGCCGCGGCTGCCGCCCACGAAGTCGATGCGCTTGTCGTTGCGCGGATCGGTGATGCCGAAAATGGGCTCGATGATGTTGCGGGTAAGGAGGGTGATCGGCAGTTGCGCGACCGGGTCCTGCGCCGTCGTCGTCGCGGGCGGCGGCGCGGGCCGCAGCGTGAGCCGGTACCAGCGCCCGGCGAGATACATCCCCAGTTCTCCGGCGGCGGCCGGCCGCACCGGCTCCGCGCTTCCCTCGACCGCGTAGCGCCGCGCGATCTCCGCCAGAATCTCGTCCGCGCTGCGCCCGTTCAGGTCGCGCAGCACGCGGTTGTAGTCGAGGATGGTCATTTCGTGCTGCGGAAAGATGACCGCGAGGAAATAGCTGTGCGAGCCTTCGCCGCCCCGCGCCGCCGCAACGCGCGCGGCGGCGGCCGAGCGGTGGTGGCCGTCGGCGATGTAGAGCGCCGGCAGGGCGTCGACCGCGCGCGTGAGCGCCGCGATCATCGCCTCCTCGTCGATCACCCAGAGCTGGTGGCGCACGCCGTCCGCGGCGGTAAAGTCGGCCGCGGCGCCGTCCGCAGTGCCCGCGGCGGACGCGAGCAGGGCGTCGATCTCGGGCGCCGGCGGATAAGCGAGCATGGCCGGGCCGGTCTGCGCCTTCACCGCCTCGATCTGGCGCACGCGGTCGTCCTCCTTGGCCGGATTGGTGTGCTCGTGCTTGCGGATGCGCTTGCCGATATAGGCGGCAATGGAGGCGATTGCCGCGAGCCCGGTCTCGACGTGCTCTTTTCCTTGATCGCGTCGGGTCAACCGATAGACGTAGTAGCAAGGCTTGGCGTCGCGCACGAGCACGCCGGCGGCGGTCATGCGCTGCAAATTCTCCGCCGCCTTGGCGTAAACCGCGGAATCATAGGGATCGATCGCCGGATCGATGTCGATCTCCGCCTTGGAGACGTGAAGAAAGCTCCACGGCTTGCCCTTGGCCTGCGCGCGGGCTTCCGCGCTCGAGAGCACGTCATAGGGAGGCGCGAGAATTTCCGCCGCGCGTCCCGGCGCCGGCCGCAACGCGCGGAAGGGCTTTGTCAGAGGCAAGTAAGGGCTCCAGGAACGCTGTGAAGAATGGTGATGTGAAGTGAACGCTTCAAGAGACCGGCGAGAGTGAAATTTTGTATTGCGGGATTTGTCCTTAAGCAGATTTCCAGCCTCGTCTATTGCGAGTAAATCAATCCTTCCGTCACGATCCTACCCCGGTCGCAACTCAACCATGCCATTGTTACTCCAACAGCGGAATAACTTTGCTCAAGACCTCGTCAACCACGTACTCGGGAGCAGTTTCAAGCTTCCTGCCCCCTCTCGCTCGTAAATCGAGAGCACGCGGTTGGTCGCAACGCACCACGCCGGTCGTCTGAGTACCGGCGCCCACAAGCGACACCGCAAACCCCGCGGTGCGAGCGAAGCTGCCGGCGGTCGTGATCGGCAGCACGACAGGAACGCCAGTCGTGCGATTGAATTTGCCGGGCGATATCACCAGCACTGGCCGTTTGCCTTGTTGCTCATGACCGGCCGCCGGATCGAGCGATACCAGATAGACGTCGCCGCGCTCCATCAGATCAGCTCGCGGCCGACCGACGGACCCGTCACCCAATCGCGATCTTGTCGCGAGCGCCGCGCCGAAGGCTTGCATTGCGCCAGCAACTCGTCGAGCGAATAACGGCGCCGCTTTTTGGGATCGACGACGAGCCTGCCCGCCTTGATCGACAGGCCCACTGAAGCATCGGGACTAAGATCGAGTGCCTCGAGCATGGGCTTGGGAATAGCGAGCATCACCGATCCCCCAACTTTACGAAGTCGCGCAGCATGCGGCATGGCAGCTTCCCATAAGTTATATTTAAATATAACGACAGGCCAGGCGATAGACAAGTTCGCGGCGGGATTTTAATTCGCGTAAATCCGCACTACGTCAACCCCGTGAGCAAGCCCGAAACGATCCTCATTGCCGGTCCGACGGCGAGCGGCAAATCGGCGCTGGCGCTGGCGCTGGCCGAAAAGCTCGGCGGCGCGATCATCAATGCCGATTCGATGCAGGTCTATCGCGATCTCTCCATCATCACGGCGCGGCCGACGCCCGAGGCGGAGCGCCGCGCGCCGCATCGGCTTTACGGCCATGTCGATGCGGCGGAGAATTATTCCGTCGGCCGTTGGCGCACGGAAGCGACTGCGGCGCTCGCGGCGGCGGAGCGCGGATCGCGCGCGGCCATCGTCGTCGGCGGCACCGGCCTCTATTTCAATGCGCTCACGCGCGGGTTTGCCCCGGTGCCGCCGATTGCGGCCGAGATCCGCGAAGCGGTGCGCGCGCGGCTCGCGAGCGAGGGTGTCGCCGTGGTCCATGCCGAGTTGAAACGTCGGGATCCCG
>JASHRY010000023.1 GCA_030037105.1 Xanthobacteraceae bacterium | reverse complement strand
GCTCGAGCCCGACGACGCGGTTTTTCCAGCGCAGATCGAGCCCGTCGATCTCCAGCACGCGATCGACCAGCGCCTTTTCCAGATAAAATTGCTGCAGATTGATGAAGGCGGGCATCTTATGGCCCTCCTCCGGCAGGAGGTCGAAGGAGAACAGAAGCTCGTCGCCGCAAAAGACCTTGCCGAGCTTCCAGGTCACGCCACGGGCGAGCAGGCGTTCGGCGACGTCGAGTCGATCCAAGATTTCCAGCGTGCGCTTCGACCAGCAGATGCCGCGCGAGCCTTCCCCGATGCGGTCGGCATCGTCGAGCAGCACGACCGGTACGCGCCGCAGCGCCAGATCGATCGCGGCGGCGAGCCCGACCGGACCCGCTCCGACCACGACCACCGGATGGCGCGCGACGGCGCGCGCATCCTGGTCGCCCGAGCGCCGATAATCGTAGCGGTAGATCGCCTGGCGCATCGTGCTCAGCCGCGGAGCGCCGCCCACATGGCGCGATCGCGCTCCGCCGTCCAGATCGCCGGATGCTCGATGCCCTTCGCCTCGTCATAGGCGCGCGCGACGTTGAACGGCAGGCAATGCTCGTAGATGGCGAAGCTCGCGAACTTCGGATCCATGACGCGGCGCGCATCGTCATAGGTCTCCCGCAGCGAGCGGCCCTTGCCGACGCTTTGCGTCACGGCATCGTAGAGCGTGGTGAGAAAATCCGCGGTGAGCGCAATGCCGTCGGCGACCTCGGCCGGCGTTCTCAGCGCCGCGCCGCGGCCCGGCACCAGCGCCTTGGCGGAGAATTCGGCGAGCCGATCGAGCGTCGCCGGCCAGTCGGTGAAATGCGCGTCGCCGCAATAGCAGGCCGAGCGGTACTCGACGAGATCGCCGGCAAACACCACGCCGGCGTCCGGCACGAAGGCGATCACGTCGCCCGCCGTGTGGCCGCGGCCGATATGCATGATGCGCACCTCGCGCCGGCCAAGCCACACCGACATCTGGTCCGGAAAGGTGATCGAAGGGAAGGTGAGGCCGGGAATGCTCTCGGCCGCGCGGAACAGTCGCGGGAAACGGCCGATCTCGGAGGCCATGTCCTCCTTGCCGCGCTCGACGATCAGCGCGCGCGTGGCCGCGGACGCGAGGATTTCCGCGCCGGAATAGGCCGAGGCGCCGAGCACGCGCACGGCGTGATAATGCGTGAGCAGCAGGTATTTGATCGGCTTGGCGGTGATTTTCGCAACCCGATCGATGACTTGGCGGGCCATCACCGGCGTGGCCTGGGCGTCGACGACCATCACGGCGTCGTCACCGACGATGACCCCGGAATTGGGATCGCCTTCGGCGGTGAAGGCGTAGAGGTCGGGGCCGACGGCATCGAAGGTCATTGCCTTGTCGGCCAAATCCGCGGTCGAGGCGAAATTCGTGCTCATCGGGCTGCCCGCCGACGCGCTCCTGTCGTCGCCATCACCTAGAGAATTGCATCGTGTCCAGCAAGCCCAAGCGCCGGTGGACAACGTAAAGTGAGCCGGTTACGCCGTTGCGCGGCATCGCAACTTCGTTCATGTTTCACTTGTGGTGCGTAACGCCGAAGGGCTTGGCCGCGGAGGCACGCCCATGAACAGTGCCCGAGGTGGTGCCGCGGATAGTGCCATGGGCAGTCAACGGGCGATCGAGGGCGAATTCAGCAAAGATTCGGCGGCAGAGGCGGCGACGTCCGGCGAACAGGCGCCGCTCAAGCTCGAGCAATTCCTGCCCTACCAGCTCAACGTCATAGCGAACCTCGTCTCCCAGGCGCTGTCGCGCGTCTATTCGCGGCGCTATGGAATTGGCGTCCCGGAATGGCGCGTATTGGTCACGCTCGGGCAATACGGCGTGATGACCGCAAAAGCGGTCGGCGCGCACACCCACATGCACAAGACCAAGGTCTCGCGGGCGGTCGCGCTCCTGGAGAAGCGCAGGCTGCTGGCGCGGCGCGCCAACCGCGAGGACATGCGCGAAGCGTTCCTTTCGCTCACCGCCGCCGGGCGCGCCATGTACGAGGAGCTGGCGCCGCACGCGCTCGACTTCGCGCGGCGGCTGACCGAGATCTTGACGCCGAGCGACCGTGACGCCTTCAACCGCGCCTTGCAACAGCTCACCGCCCGTTCGGCGCAGCTCGTCGCCCGGGCGCAGAACGGCGAAAACGACGAATAGTCATTGCGCAGCCGCGCCACGGCTCTGGCCGATGGCAAGCCCGACGAACGACCTGGAAATCCATATTTGCCACGTTGCAGAACAAGCGCTGAAGTGCTGGTGTCAAGAATTGTGGTCATGGAGTCCGGGCTCGCGGTCGAGCCCGCGCCCCGGAATGACAACCGCGAGGACTAACCGTGAAGCTCTATTCGTTCTTCCGCTCATCGGCCGCGTATCGCGTGCGCATTGCGCTCAATCTCAAGGGCATCGCCTACGAGACGGTGCCGGTTCATCTGGTCAGGGACGGCGGCGACAATAAACGGCCCGACTACCGCGCGGTGAATCCGCAGATGCGCGTACCGGCTCTTGTCGCGCCGACCGGCGAGGTGCTGATTCAGTCGCTTGCCATCATCGAATATCTCGACGAAACCCACCCCGATCCGCCGCTCCTGCCTAAAAATCCGGTCGCCCGGGCGCGGGCGCGCGCGCTTGCGGGAATCATCGCCTGCGACATCCATCCGCTCAACAATATCAGTTCGCTGCGTTACCTGAAGCACCAAATGCACCAGGAGCAAAGCGCGATCGACGCCTGGTATCATCACTGGGTCAACGCCGGCTTCGAAGCCTTCGAGGCGCTCATCCGGCCCGCTCCATACGCCTGCGGCGGCGCGGTGACGCTCGCCGACATTTGCCTGGTGCCGCAAGTCTACAACGCCCGCCGGCTGAAGGTCCCGCTGGACAAATTTCCCAAGATCGTCGGCATCGATGCCGCCTGCCTCGCGCTTCCCGCCTTCGATCGCGCAAGGCCGGAAAATCAGCCGGATGCGGAATGACGGACGGCGACGAGTTATCCCTCCTTCACACTTTGGTCACCATTGCGTTGCTTCCTCGAACGGGTCGGGTTGGAACGGGCGTCGGCACTCGATGATCAAGCTGTTGCGCGGATTCTGCCTGCTCGGTCTTGGCGCGGCGGCCCTTTCCACCTCTGCCGCCGCCCAAGGCGTTCAAAATCAGTCGGCGGCGACTCCCGTTTGCGCGCGCCTCCAGGGCCAGCTTGCGGCGTTCGACCGCGCAGTGACGGATTCGGCGCGCGCCGATCTGATCAAGCACGCCGAAGACGCGGTCGCCAAGCAGCAGGCCGATCTCGATCGGACGGTCGCGCAATCCCGCCGCGACGGCTGCGAGGGCATCGGCGGATTTTTCGCGTTGTTCACGGGACAGTCGCCGCAATGCGCGCCGCTCAACTCGCAAATCCAGCAGATGCGCGGCAATCTCGACCGCATGATGAGCGATCTCGAGCGCCTCAAAAGCAGCAACAACGATCAGCAGGCGCCGCGTCGCGCGCTGATCGAACAATTGGCGCAAAACAATTGCGGACCGCAATATCGCGCCGCCGCGGCGGCGGCGGGGCCGGGCGGGCTCCTCGACGCCCTGTTCGGCGGCTCGATCATTCCCGGCGGCGAAGGAGCGCCTTCCGGCACCTACCGCACGGTCTGCGTGCGCACCTGCGACGGTTATTATTTCCCGATTTCGTACTCGACGGTGCCGGAGCGGTTCGCGGAAGACCAGCGCACTTGCCAGCGCCTGTGTCCGGCCACCGAAGCCGTGCTCTACACTTATCGCAATCCGGGCGAGGACATCGGTCAGGCGGTGACGATCAGCGGCCAGCCCTATACGCAATTGCCGAACGCATTTCGTTATCGGCGCGAATTCACCCCGAGCTGCTCGTGCCGTCGGCCGGGCCAGAGTTGGGCCGATGCGCTCAAGAACACCGACGACTCAACCACGCTCGAGAGCGGCGACATTGTCGTCACCGACGACAAGGCCAAGGCCCTCTCGCAGGTGCCGAAGACATCCGTTTCGGACAAGCATT
>JASHRY010000137.1 GCA_030037105.1 Xanthobacteraceae bacterium | reverse complement strand
CTTGATCGCCTCGTCGTGATCGGCATCGACGATCCAGGTCGGCACCTTGATGCCGGCGAGGTCGTCCGCGGTCCAATTCGGCTGCGTCTCCCACATTTTGGTGATCTGGGCCAGAAACGCATCGTATTCGGTCGGCGTGGGCGAAAGCCTTTCGTATTCCGTCTTGGCCCGGGCGATGAAGGCGGTGAACACCGGGCTCTGATTGACGTCCTTGACGCCGCTCGGATCGGAATTGGCGGCGAAGGCAAAAAGCTTCGACAGCCGCTCGGGATGATGAATGGCGATGTCGAGCCCGATTATGGCGCCGTCGCTCCAGCCGACCAATGCGGCCTTGTCGATCTTGAGGAAATCCATGAGCGCCAGCACGTCGGCGGCCATGAGGTCGTAACCGTAAGGCTGCGCGTCGCGCGAGCTGCGGCCGTGGCCGCGGCTGTCCATGACGACGACGCGGTAATGCGACGCCAGAGCCGGCACCAGCTCGCCCCAATAATTGGCATTGGCGAGTCCGCCATGGAGCAGGATCACCGGCGCGCCGCGGCCGAAGCTAGCGTACCAGATTTTGATGCCGTTGACCGGCGCATAGCCGCTCTGCGCCGGCCTTGGCAGGCTCGGCGTCGGCGGCAGCGTGAGCCATTGCGGCTCGGCCCGCGCCGCGCTGGCGAAACCGACAAGCAAGAGGCCGACGATAAAGGCGAAGCGTCGCATTGATTTCATCTTCGCTCGGTTCGGGCTTCACGCCGCATCGCAAGTAAGAACGCGTTCTCCGATTTCGTCAACCGTGCAAGGCGCGGTGTTTGCTGCCGGCCAGGAGATAAACATAGTACACAACACCGACGGCCTGTGATTATGGATTCCGGGCTTGGCCCTTCGGGCCGCCCTGGAATGATGAAGACTATGGCAGCAAAAGATACCGCAAAACGTCCTGTCGAAAGCCTTACGGAAAGGCAAGCCGAGGCCGAGCACGCGCGGCTCGCGACCGAGATCGCCGTGCACGACCGCCGTTATTATCAGGAGGACGCGCCGACCGTCTCCGATGCCGAATACGACAAGCTGCGGCAGCGCTACGGCGAGATCGAGGCACGCTTTCCGCGGCTGCGCAGCGCCGCGAGCCTGACGCAGCGCGTCGGCGCGGCGCCGTCGGCGCGCTTTGCCAAGGTGCAGCACGCGGTGCCGATGCTCTCGCTCGACAACGCCTTCGCCGAAGTCGATGTGGTCGATTTCGTCGCCCGCATCCGCCGTTTCCTGCGCCTTGCCGACGACGAGGAGATCGTCTTTTCCGCCGAGCCGAAGATCGACGGCCTGTCGATGTCGCTGCGCTACGAGGACGGCGCCCTGGTCACCGGCGCGACGCGCGGCGACGGCACCGTCGGCGAGGACGTCACCGCCAACGTGAAGACTGTGAAGGACATCCCGCACCGGCTCAGGGGCGGGAGCGTGCCGAAGGTGTGCGAGGTGCGCGGCGAGGTCTACATGACCAAGCGCGCCTTCTTCGCGCTCAATAAGCATCAGGCCGAGACCGGAGGGCAGGTATTCGCCAATCCGCGCAATTCGGCGGCCGGCTCGTTGCGGCAGAAGGACCCGTCGATCACCGCCACGCGTCCGCTCGGCTTCTTTGCCTATGCCTGGGGCGAGATGAGCGCGATGCCGGCCGACACGCAATCCGGCATGGTCAGATGGTTCGCCTCATGCGGCTTCAAGACCAATCCGCTGACGAAAATGTGCCGGTCGGTCGAGGCGCTGCTGAGATTTCATCACGAGATCGAGGGCGAGCGCGCCACGCTCGATTACGACATCGACGGCGTGGTCTACAAAGTCGATCGCCTCGACTGGCAGGAGCGGCTCGGCTTCGTCTCGCGCTCCCCGCGCTGGGCGATCGCGCACAAATTCCCGGCCGAGAAGGCGACAACCATCGTCAGGAACATCGAGGTCCAGGTCGGCCGCACCGGCGCGCTCACGCCAGTCGCCAAGCTTGAGCCGGTGACGGTCGGCGGCGTCGTGGTGCAGAACGCGACGCTGCATAATTTCGACGAGGTCGCGCGGCTCGACGTGCGCCTCGGCGATACGGTGCGCATCCAGCGCGCCGGCGACGTCATTCCGCAGGTGCTCGGCGTCGTGCTGGACAAGCGGCCGCGCGGCGCCAAGCCCTACGTATTTCCGACGACGTGTCCGTGCCATTTGCGCACCGATGTGGTGCGCGAACCGACGGCGACGGGAGAGCAAGGCGCGATCGCCCGCTGCAGCGGCGAGTTCGCTTGCCCCTATCAGGCGGTCGAGCATCTCAAGCATTTTGTTTCTCGTCGCGCCTTCGACATCGACGGATTGGGTGAGAAGCAGATCGAGCTGTTCTACGAACGCAACTGGGTCAGGGAGCCGGCCGATATTTTTACGCTGCAAGAGCGCAACGCAAAGATTCATCTCGAAGAGGTGGAGGGTTTCGGCGAGATTTCGGTGCGCAATCTTTTCAATGCCATCGCGGCGCGGCGCGAGATTCCGCTGGATCGTTTCATATACGCGCTCGGCATCCGCCACGTCGGCGAGACGACGGCGGTGGCGCTTGCCCGCGGCTACGGCACCTGGGACGCCTTCCACGCGGCGTGCCTCAAGCTCGCCAAGGACGACGCGGAGACCGAGGAGGAAATGGACGCGCTCGATCAGATCGGCGACACGGTGATCGACAGCCTGCGTGATTATTTCGGCGAGGCGCACAATCGCCGGCGCATCGAGCGCCTGGCGGGAGAAGTGCACATCCGCGACGCTGAGAAGCCGCGCGCCGATTCCGCGGTTGCCGGCAAGACCGTGGTCTTCACCGGCACGCTGGAGACGATGACCCGCGAGGAGGCGAAAGCGTCGGCGGAGCGTCTGGGCGCCAAGGTCGCCGGTTCGGTGTCGAAGAAGACCGACTATGTCGTCGCCGGCCCCGGCGCCGGCTCCAAGCTCGGCAAGGCGAAGGAGCTTGGAGTCAAAGTCCTGACCGAGGACGAATGGGCGAAGCTCATGCGCTGATGTCGTTCCGCGGGCCGCGCACGCCGTGCCCGCGCCCGAGCGGCGCGGTCGCCGTGTCGAGCCATTTGCGCGTTGGCGCATCGACAAGCGGCGTCAGCACTGCGCGCACGCGCGCATGGTAGGCGTCAAACCAGGCAATCTCGTCGGCGGTCATCAATGCCGGATCGACGAGGCGCGTATCGATCGGCGCCAAGGTCAGCGTCTCGAAGGCGTTGAGCGGTTTTTCCACGCCGGGGATCGGCGGCGCTTCCGTCACCAAAATCAGGTTCTCGATGCGGATGCCATAGGCGCCGGCGCGGTAATAGCCGGGTTCGTTGGATAGGATCATGCCGCGCTTGAGCGCCGCGGTGCCGAGCTTGGAAATGCGCGCCGGCCCCTCATGCACCGACAGATAGCTGCCGACGCCGTGGCCGGTGCCATGATCGAAATCGAGGCCAAGCCGCCAGAGATATTGCCGCGCGAACGGATCGAGCTGCGCGCCGGTGGTGCCGTCCGGAAATACGGCGCGCGCGATCGCGATATGGCCCTTGAGCACGAGAGTGAATTTTTGCCGCATGTCGGCGCTCGGTGTGCCGACCGAGATCGTGCGCGTGACATCGGTCGTGCCGTCTTCGTACTGGCCGCCGGAATCGATGAGAAAGAGCTCGCCTGGCGCGATGCGTCGATTGCTCTTGCGGGTGACGCGATAATGCACGATGGCGCCGTTCGGGCAGGCGCCGGCGATGGTGGGAAACGAAACGTCCTTGAGCAGCCCGGTATCGCGGCGGAAGCTTTCCATCGCCTCGACCGCGTCGATCTCGGTTAATCCGCCGCGCGGCGCTTCGCGGTCGAACCAGGCGAGGAAGCGGGTCACGGCGGCGCCGTCGCGCCGTTGCGCGGCGCGCGCGCCGGCAATCTCGACCGCGTTCTTCACAGCTTTCATCGGCGCGATCGGGTCGCTTGCGCGCACAATCTCGCCGTCGTTCTCGACGATTAATCGCGCAATCGCCTCCGGGCAGATGGCCGGATCGAGCCGCACGGCGCGATGCGCCCGGCCGAGCGCGGCGAGATCGCGCTCGAAATCGACGCTGGCGCGCACCTCGGCAAGCGCCTCCAGTCCATGACGGACATCGTTGCCGAGTTTGCGTGGATCGATATAGAGCGTCGGCCGTCCCTCTTTCGGCAACACGGCGAAGCCGAGCACCACCGGCGTGTGCGCAACGTCGCTGCCGCGGATGTTGAACATCCACGAGACCGCCTGCGGGTCGCAGACCACAAGCGCATCGGCGGATGGTTTCGCAAGCTCGGCGCGGATACGCGCGATCTTCGCCGACGCGTACTCGCCGGCGTAGCGCATGTCGTGCGCCACGATCGCCCCGGAGGGCGGCGCCGGCCGATCGCTCCAGATCGTGTCGATCGGATTGTCTTCGACGGGGACGAAGCTGGCTTTGGCGGCGGCGCAGGCTTTGCCGAGCCGTTCGGCGCCTTCGATCGTGTGCAGCCACGGCGCGTAGCCGAGCTTGGTGCCGGCGCGCAAATTGGCTTCGATCCACGTCGGCGGCGGCTCGTCGACCAGATGCGCGATGGCGAAGATCGCGCCGTCGATTTCTGCGCGCGCCTGCACCTGATAGCGGCCGTCGACGAAGAGGACGGCGCGGTCGGCCAAGACGAGTGCGACGCCAGCCGAGCCAGTGAAGCCGGTGAGCCACGCGAGCCGCTCAGCGCAGGGCGCCACGTATTCATTCTGGAAACGGTCGGCGCGCGGCACGATGAAGCCGTCGAGACCGCGCCGCTCGAGTTCCGCGCGCAGCGCTGCGACGCGCGATGCGCCGGCTCCGGGTTCGGCGCGATCCTCGAACGACTGGAAATGGGCCGCGAACATGCGCGGCAATCTAGAGCATGAACCGGAAAAGTGGGAACCGGTTTCTAACTCAGGGGGAATCGGGGGTCAGCCGGTGCGGTGGGGAGTAGCAAAACAGCGCGCAAATGACCGACCCCAGGCAGGGCCCGCGACTCTACCGCTTACCCTTGTCCACAACGGGGAGGGGAGCATGCTCTTCGAGCCCGCGCCTGCGACGCACCAGAACCAACGTCGTCCAGCCGGCAAGCTCGATGCGGCGCTCGAGCGCAAAGGCGCGATACGCCGCAAGCGCGGCATTTGCTTGCGCGGTCGCGAGGCCGGAAAGCACTACGCGGGCGCAGGGGACGGCGAGTTTTTGCAGCGGCGCGGCGACCCGCAGCAGCGGCCCGAGTAGGATATTGGCGAAGACGAGATCGAACGGCGCACGTTGACGCACGCGTTGCGCCGCGACACCGTCCGTTTGCACGACTTCTACCATCGCGCCGGCCCGGTTGAGCCGGATATTGGCGCGCGCGACGCGCACGGCGTTGATGTCGATGTCGGTTGCGAGCACGCGGGACCGCACGGCGCGGGCGGCGGCAATGGCGAGGACGCCGCTGCCGGTGCCGAGATCAAGGATGCGCGGAGAACGGCGCCGCCGGTTCAGCCTTTTGCAAATCCGGTCGAGCGCGAGGAGGCAGCCGCGCGTGGTACCGTGATGCCCGGTGCCGAAGGCGAGCGCCGCTTCGATCTCGACGCCGATCCGATTGACCGGGATGCGGGCGCGGTCATGCGCGCCGTGAACGATGAAGCGGCCGGCCGGTACCGGCGCAAGCCCGGCGATGCTCGCGCGCAGCCAATCCTTCGCCGCGACGCGCGCGAAGCGCAGCGTCGCCGCTGCCCTGCGTCCCGCTGACGCCGCAACCATCGCGCGGACCGCGTCTGCGTCGAGCGGCGCGCTGAAATGGATCGCCACGCGCCAGCGCCCGCCGCCCGCGTCGGTGAGGCTCATCGCGATCTTATCCGCAGCATCGCCTTCGGCGATGCTGCCGACGAGGCGGCGCGCCACGCGTTCATCTGTGGCGAAGCTTGCGACCAGGGTTGCGAATCCGCCCGTGGCAATGTCAGAATTCATTGATTCGCTGAGCTTCAAGCGGTTGCTGCACGCAATTCACCGCCGCAACCGCAAATGCACCGCGGCGCAGAGGTGCGGAGAATACTCACATCGCGATGCAAAGCTTATCCACAAAATCATCACGATGTTTCCACAGGCTCGTCGGCGCGATCTTCAAGGCCGCCGTGGCCAGCCGCGGCGTGCCGTTCCGCGCCGCCGTCTTGGCTCGGGCAGCGAGAAGGTTCAAAGGATGGACTGCCGGATCGGCACAGCATGGGAGGGAGTGCAGTCATGAACGTCGTCGTTTTCGCATCGCGCAAGGGCGGCTCGGGCAAGAGCACGCTGGCGGCGCATCTGGCCGCGCATGCGCACAAATCGTCGCGGCCCTGTCTCATCGTTGACGCCGATCCGCAGGGCTCGCTCACGCTCTGGCACAAGCTGCGCAATTCCGGCGCGCCGCCGCTGAAGACGACGCTGCGCGGTGTTGCCGACATCATCAAGGCGGCAAAGGGCGACGGCATCGAATGGGCTTTCGTCGACACCGCGCCGAACATGTCGACGAGCGTCACCGACGCCATGCGCGCCGGTACCCTCGTCGTCGTGCCTTGCCGGCCCGGCGTATTCGATCTCGAAGCGATCCGGGAGACGATCGGTTTCGCCCGCGCGGTGCGCAAGCCCTATGCGGTCGTCATCAACGCCGCGCCGCCGCGGCGGCAGGATGTCGAATCCCCGGTGGTCACGCAAGCGCGTGAAGGCTTGGCCAAGCTCAACGTCCCGGTCTGGGGCGGTCAGATCACGCATCGGACGAATTTCTCGCTGGCGCTGGCCGCAGGGGAGGGGGCGAAGGAATATGACGCCGACTCCTATGCCGCGGCGGAAATAGGCCGCTTGTGGTCGGCGATCGAAAAATCGGTCAGGGCCATCCACGGCGCTCATGAAGGCGTGGTGATGCACCGGGTGGCGGCTTAGCTCTCAGTACGGACTGTACGGCCGGAAAAACTGCGGCTGCTGGTAAACCGGTTGCCCGTAATACGGCTGTTGCTGGCCGTAGGAGGGCTGCTGTTGTCCGTAATAGGGTT
>JASHRY010000022.1 GCA_030037105.1 Xanthobacteraceae bacterium | reverse complement strand
GATCAGATATCAGGTGTCAGGTGTCAGGTGTCAACGATTTCGCTCCGCCTGTTGCGTGACCTGATCCCGATCCCTGACTCCTGATCCCTGACATCAGTACAGTCCGCCGGTGCCGCTGCGGATGGCGCGGTCGGCCTCCGGCGTGACCGGCGGCGGAGCGTTGGCGCCGGTTTCCGCGCCGATGACCGAATAGCTGTCGGGCGGAGCAGTGCCGGGCTTGAAGGCTTCGAGGATGACGTGCGGGTCGCCCGGGCCGGCGCGCATGCCGGTTTTCGCATCGACGCGGATCAGCTTGATGCCGGGCGGCACGCGGAACGGAATCGGCGGCTTGTCCGCGAGCGCGACTTTCAGGAAGTCGCGGACGATCGGCGCCGCGAGACGGCCGCCGGTGGCTCCGCGTCCGATATGGCGCGGCTTGTCGTAGCCCATATAGACGCCGCAGACGATGTCGGGCGAAAAGCCGATGAACCAGACGTCCTTTTCGTCGTTGGTGGTGCCGGTCTTGCCGGCGATCGGCTTGCCGACATCGCGGACGACGGTCGCCGTGCCGCGCTGCACCACGCCCTCCATCATCGAGACGATCTGATAGGCGGTCATCGGATCGATCACCTGCTCGCGGCGGTCGATCAGCGTCGGCTCGGGCTGATTGTGCCAGGAATCGGCGTCGCAGCCGATGCATTCGCGCTGGTCGTGCTTGTAGATGGTGTGGCCGTAGCGGTCCTGGATGCGGTCGATCAGGGTCGGCTTCACCCGCCGTCCGCCGTTGTCGAGCATGGCATAGGCGGTGACCATGCGCAGCACCGTGGTTTCGCCGGCGCCGAGCGCGTAGGACAGATACGGCGGCAGGGTGTCGTAGATGCCGAAACGCTTGGCATATTCGGCGATCAACGGCATGCCGATGTCCTGGGCGAGGCGCACCGTCATCACGTTGCGCGATTGTTCGAGACCGAAACGCAGCGTCGAGGGACCGTAGAATTTGCCGCCGTAATTCTCCGGCTTCCAGATGCCGCCGCCCGGCCCCATGTCGATCTCGATCGGCGCGTCGAGCACGATGGAGGACGGCGTGTAGCCGTTGTCGATGGCGGCCGCATAGACGATCGGCTTGAACGACGAGCCCGGCTGGCGCAGCGCCTGGGTGGCGCGGTTGAACTGGCTTTGATCGTAGGAAAAGCCGCCGACCATCGCCAGCACCCGGCCCGTATGCGGGTCCATCACCACCATGGCGCCGGAAATCTCCGGTACTTGGCGCAGCAGGAACTGGCCCGGCTCCTTCGCCGGCTCGACATAGACGACGTCTCCGCGCGCGAGCACCTGACTCACGCGCTGAATGGGCTTGGCCGGACCGCCCACGGGCTTGGCCCATTTGACGCCGGCAAGCGGCAGAATGCCGACTTCACGCTCCTTGTCCACGGCGCCGCTGGGATCGCGCGCCGGCTGCAGGCCGATGCGCGCCGACTGGTCGTTCACGTCGAGCACCACCGCGAGCCGCCAGGGATCGACATCCGACAACGATTTCACGTCGGCGAGCTTGATGCCCCAGTCGCCGTCGACGTCGATCTTGGCGACGGGCCCGCGCCAGCCCTGCTTCTCGTCGAAATTGACGAGCCCGTTGATCATGGTCCTGCGCGCCAGCGCCTGCAATTTGGTGTCGAGCGTCGTGCGCACCGACAGCCCGCCCTCGTACAGTTTCTTTTCCCCGTAATTGTCGTAGATGTAGCGCCTGACCTCTTCGGCAAAATATTCGGCGGAAAAGGTGTGGGCGCCGGTCGGCCGAACGGTGACGTTGAGCGGCTCCTTCTTCGCCTTCTCGCCGGCTTCGGCGCTGACGTAGCCGTCCTCGATCATGCGATCGATCACGTAATTGCGGCGCGCGACCGCCTCGTCGTGGCGGCGAAACGGATTGTAATTGTTCGGACCCTTGGGCAAGGCGGCGAGATAGGCGGCTTCGGCGATTGAAAGCTCCTGGACCGACTTGTCGAAATAAAGCAGCGACGCCGCGGCGATGCCGTAGGCGCCGAGGCCGAGATAGATCTGGTTGAGATAGAGTTCCAGAATCTTGTCCTTCGAATAGGTGCGCTCGATGCGCAAGGCGAGCAGCGCTTCCTTGATCTTGCGCGTGAGCGACAGCTCGTTCGACAAGAGAAAATTTTTCGCCACTTGCTGGGTGATGGTCGAGGCGCCCTGCGGCCGGCGGTTGCTGCCGAAGTTTTCGACGTAGAGCAGGGCCGCGCGCGCGATGCCGTAGAAATCGAGCCCGCCATGTTCGTAAAAGTTCTTGTCCTCGGCGGCGAGGAAGGCGTCGATCACCAGCTTCGGCACCGCCTGGATCGGGAGATAGAGGCGACGCTCGTCGGCATATTCCGCGAGCAATGAACCGTCCGCCGCGTGTACGCGCGTCATCACCGGCGGCTCATAATTTCTAAGCTGAGAATAGTCCGGCAAGTCCCTGGAGAAATGCCACAAAACGGCCGCGACCGCACCCACGCCGACAACGAACAAAATCGTTCCCGCTGCGAACAGAAAGCCCAGGAAGCGCAGCAAGATTTTCATCAAGAACGTCCCGGCCGGCCCGCCCCAACGCCTGCGCCCGATCGGCTGATACCCGGCTGCGCAGCGGCGAATACCGAGTGTGGCAAGATGAGCCTGAACGCGCCAGAGACCCCGTTGTGCATTCGTCTCCTTGCTCCGTTTTTTGTTCAAACTGAGGCCGAAATCCGCGTGGATGAGAGCGTAATCGCCGCAAATTCAATCGCTTGCGTTGCGGCACCTTGGCGGCGCATGATTCCTTTCGCAAAAGCGGATTCCATCTGCGGCAAGTCCGGGACAGGCTTTTCGGGATCGTGGGTGAACGAAGGCCGCCATGTGCGACCTTAGTTCGCGCCGGCGCGGGCGCCCACCATATGGACCGCAAAGTAGGACTCGATTGCCCGCGCGATCGTCTCCGCCGCCCGGTCGCGCCAGCTCTCGGAGAGGAGCGACCGCAGGTCTCCCCGATCGGAGACGTAACCGAGCTCGACCAGGACCGAGGGCACATCCGGCGCCCGCAACACGCGGAATCCCGCGGATTTCAGCGGCGTCTTGTGCAACCGTATCGCGCCTTTCATGTCGCCGACCAGCGTGTGCGCGAACTGCAACGAAAAGCGCTTGGTCTCACGCTGGGCGAGATCGAGCAGAATGCCGGCGACGTCATCGGGCTCGGTTTTGAGGTCGACGCCGGCGATGACGTCGGCTCGGTTCTCCTGCTCGGCAAGCCGCGCCGCTTCGGAATCGGACGCGGTCTCCGAAAGCGTGTAGACGCTGGCGCCCTGCGCATCGCCCTCCCGACGCGGCAGCGAGTCGGCGTGGATGGAAACAAACAGCGCAGCGCCGGCATGGCGCGCCATGCGCACGCGGTCGGCGAGCGTCACGAAGGTATCGTCGGTCCGCGTCATCAGCACGCGGTATTTGCCGCTTTTCTCGATGCGGCCGCGCAGGCGTTTGGCAAAATCGAGGACAATGTCCTTTTCGAGTTCCCCGCTCGGAGCACGGGTGCCGGTGTCGATGCCGCCATGGCCGGGATCGAGCACGACCAGCGGACGGGGATCGCCGCCCCCCGACGGCGGCGCGCTCGCCTGCGGCAAATCGCTGCTGCTCCTAAGTTTCTCCTCGAGCGCGATCCGGCGCAAGAAGCTCTCGCGATCCGTGGCCACGAGATCGAGCACCAGTCGCGCCGGCGCGCCATCGGCCGCGTCGACGACGAAGGCCTTGTCGATGCGCACCGGCTTGATGACATCGAAAACCATGCGCGAGCCGCCCGGCATCACCAAGCCGAAGCGAAAGGCCTTGATCAAGCCGCGCCCACTCTCGCCGGTTTTCGGCGGCAGCCGAAATGTCACCTGCGGAATGTCGAGGACGACACGATAGGGATCGGCCAGCGTGAAGGCGCGAAGATCGATCCTGCGGCTCAAATCCATGACGAACCGCGTCTGCGATTCGTCGCCGCCGAGCCGCGCGGCGGTCGCAACCGGAGGCGAATCAGCGGCCACTGGGGCCGGAGAGCGTTCCTCCGCCGACGCGGCCGCAACAACGAGTATACCGAGGAGAGCCCAGCTCGCCGCTCGGACAAACATCGGTTCTCCAGCCTCCGCGCTTTGTTTTACTCCATTAGGCAAGCGTAGTTAATCGAAACTTAACCGCCTATTCCGCGGCGGGCGGAGGCAAGCCCGCAGAGCCACCCGTGGCGGCCATCGCCGGGGGCGGCTTGCCAATTCCTTGCCAGCGGCCGTATGAAGAGTGCACTGACGGTCAAAGGTTCCGGTTGTATCCCATCAGGGCATCCGGCACGTCCGCCGCGATGGCTCCCGGCCGATCCCGGGAGCAAGGCGGACGCCGCTTTCGATCCGCTCCGGCGTCAATGACACGCGGACGGATGCGGACGAGAAAGCCCGGTACCCTCTCGGAGCAGGGCGGCCCGGAGCTTGCCGCACGGCGCGCGTGCCAGCGGCGATGCACGCTGCCGGAGCGGCGGCGCCGATACCGGCAGCGCGACCAGAGAATTGCGGCGGCGCGAGCGCTGCCGTGCCACCGCGGTTTGGAGTTCATGTTCGAGGCGCAAATCGAGATTCGATCGAATCGGTGGTCGCGTTCGCGCGGCGCGCGCCGGCTCGCGAGCCGATCCGCTTTGCCGCGCTCGGAGTTTCCGATCCGTTTCCTTCACCGACAATCGGGCGGCTCGCCGGCCTCCGTCGCCGTTGCGGCGCGGAGCCTCGCTTATGCCGGCCCCCATGAGATTTGCCAATGGCCAACAAAATGCTCATCGACGCGACCCATCCGGAGGAAACCCGGGTGGTCGTCCTGCGCGGCAATCGCGTCGAGGAATTCGACTTCGAGTCCGCTCAGCACAAGCAATTAAGGGGCAACATTTATCTGGCGAAGGTGACACGCGTCGAGCCGTCGCTACAGGCCGCTTTCGTCGATTACGGCGGCAACCGCCACGGTTTCCTCGCCTTCAGCGAAATCCACCCCGACTATTACCAGATTCCGGTCGCCGACCGGCAAGCGCTGATCGACGAAGAAGGCCGCGCCCAACGCGCCGCCGAAGACGAGGCCGATCGCCGCTCCCGCCGTTCCCGCGGCCACGCCAGAGCGCGCGCCGCGCGCCGCGACGAAGAGGCGGTGCACGGCGCACCGGCGCGAGAGTCGGGCGGCGACGCGGCCGCAATGGAGGAGACGACCCAAGCGCCGGCGAACGGCGCGGACGGGGACGCGCCAACCGCGCCCGAGCCGCCGTCGGCCGAAGAGGAGCCGGCGCAGTCGGTCGCAACCGAGCTGGCGCCGAGCGAGGTCGAACCGGCGGAGCCCTATCCGTCAACCGCCGAGGCCGCCGCCACGTTGTCCGGCGCCGACGAGTCGGAGCCCGCCGCCGGCGCGGCGGAGACCGGCGCGGCCGCAGCGGACGCAGGCAATGAGTCCGGCGCCGCTCCGGAATCCGTCGAGGACAGCGGCGACATTGGGGAGAGCGGCGAAGACGATGAAGCGGTCGAAGAGGTCGTCGAATCCGTCGGCGGCGCCGACGCGCTCGAGGAGGTCCCCGACCGCGCGACGCGCTACCGCCGCCAATACAAGATCCAGGAGGTGATCAAGCGCCGCCAAGTCATGCTGGTGCAAGTGGTCAAGGAGGAGCGCGGCAGCAAAGGCGCGGCGCTCACGACCTATCTCTCGCTCGCCGGACGCTATTCGGTGCTGATGCCCAATACGGCGCGCGGGGGCGGCATCAGCCGCAAGATTACGAACGCCGAAGATCGGTCTCGACTCAAGGAGATAGCGCAGGACCTTGAAGTTCCCGAAGGCATGGGCGTGATCCTGCGCACGGCCGGCGCGAGCCGCACCAAGACCGAGATCAAGCGCGATTTCGAATATTTGTTGCGGTTGTGGGAGACCGTGCGCGACCTGACGCTGAAATCGACCGCGCCCAAGCTCGTCTACGAGGAGGGCTCGCTGGTCAAGCGTTCGATCCGCGACCTCTACGGCAAGGACATCGACGAAGTGATCGTCGCCGGCTCCGAGGCCTATCATGAGGCCAAGGATTTCATGCGCATGCTCATGCCGAGTCATGCGAAGAACGTGAAGCTCTACGCCGACACCCAGCCGCTGCTGTCGCGTTACGGCGTCGAGAACCAACTCGACGCCATGTTCTCGCCGGTCGTGCAGTTGCGCTCGGGCGGCTACGTCGTGCTCAATCAGGCCGAGGCGCTGGTCGCGATCGACGTCAATTCCGGCCGCGCCACGCGCGAGCACCACATCGAGGACACCGCGCTCAAGACCAATCTCGAAGCGGCGGACGAGGTCGCGCGCCAGCTCCGGCTGCGCGACCTCGCCGGGCTGATCGTCATCGATTTCATCGACATGGAAGAGAAGCGCAACAACCGCGCGGTCGAGCGCCGGCTGAAGGAATGCCTCAAGCAAGATCGCGCCCGCATCCAGGTCGGACGCATTTCCCATTTCGGCCTGTTGGAGATGTCGCGTCAGCGCATCCGCACCAGCGTGCTGGAAAGCTCCACGGAGAAATGCCCATATTGCGGCGGCAGCGGCCATGTGCGCTCGGCGGCGTCGCTCGCCCTGCAGGTCTTGCGCGCGCTCGAAGAGCATTTGATCAAGGGCGCCACACACAACCTCGTCGCGCGCACGCGGCCCGACGTCGCGCTCTATGTTCTCAATCAGAAGCGCGCGCATTTGCGGGCACTGGAAGAGCGGTTCGCCATCACCATCACCGTCGTCGCCGATGCAACGGTAACCGCGCCGCAGGCCTTCGCGATCGATCGCGGCGAGCAGGTGCATACGGCGGAAGCCGCCAAGGCGCTCGCCGAGCGGACGGCTGCTGCGGCGGCCACTACCGCGCCGCTCGAGGAGGAAGACGATCTCGAAGAGACCGCAGTAGCGGAGAGCGAGGCGGCCGAATCGACGGCGGCTGGCGCCCCTGAAGCGGAAGAAGCCGGCCCGCGTCGCCGCCGTCGCCGACGCCAGCGCGGACGCCGTGACGGCGAAGCCGCCGCACATGGGCCGCCCCTTCAGCAGGAGACGGCCGCCGAAGCGGAGAATGGTGAACCTTTCGTGGAGGGCGCCGGCGACGCGGCGGCGGATTCGGACCTCGTCGGGGAGCCAGCAGAAGCCGCCGTTGAGGAGAAAGGCGAGCAGCATCGCGACGGCGAACGACGCCGGCGGCGACGTGGCCGGCGCGGGGGTCGACGCAAACGACAGGAGCGCGAGCACAATGACGATGCGACGCACCCGTCATACGATCGTGGCGCACGCGTGCCGCAGCATGCCGTCGCCACGGTCGAGGAGCTCGTCGCGCCGGCTGCGACTGAGCCCGAACTGAAAGCAGCCGTCGCCGATCTTGATGCCGCGCCGCCCGCGGCCGACGCGAAAACCACCGCCGAACCGGCCGCCGTGGAAACGACGCAAGCGGCCGTACCACCGGCTCGGCAGGAGCCGCCGCGACGCCGCTCGACCGTGCGCGAGCCGGCGCCGGTCGCCGGCAATCACGAACCGACCGGGCCGGCGTCGACGCAAACCCCTGCCCCGTCGCCGGTGATCACCGAAATCAGCGAGAACGAGGACGCCGATCGGCCGCGCCGCAGCGGCTGGTGGTCACGCCGCATCGCCGGTGGCTGACGCAACACCTCATGCCCGACGCGCCATGAAAAGCGGGTGGGTCGAGCGCGACGCCGAAGCCATGGTGGCGCACGGCGCGACATCGGGCGTCGAGCGTGACCTGGCGCTGCGCGTCTACACGACCCGGCTCCTCGGCCGCGACCGCAAATTGGTGCTGCACGGCGGCGGCAATACGTCGCTGAAGACGTGGATGCGGGACGCTTTCGGCGAGGAGGTCGAGGTTCTGCGCATCAAAGCGTCCGGCGCCGACATGGCGACGATCGAGCCCGCGGGAATGCCGGCGGTGCGGCTTGAAGCGTTGCGCAGGCTGCGCGCGCTCGCGGCGATCACCGATGAAAATCTGGTCGGCATCGAGCGCGCGCAGCTCATCGACCCGGCGGCGCCGGACCCGTCGGTCGAGATCATGCTGCACGCCTTCCTGCCGCACAAATTCGTCGATCATACGCATGCGACCGCGGTACTCAGCTTGATCGACCAGCCGGACGGCGAAGCCCGCTGTGCCGAGATCTACAAGGACCGGATCGCCTTTGTCCCCTACCTCATGCCGGGCTTCGGCCTCGCCAAGACGGCGATCGAGGTTTTCGAGCGCGCGCCCGCATGCGAGGGGCTCATTCTCAGTAAACACGGCATCGTCACCTTCGGCGACACTGCGCGCGACGCGTATGAGCGCATGATCGCGCTGGTCTCGCTCGCCGAGGATTTCATCGCCCGCCGCCGCAAGGCCGTCGCAGTACCCGCCGCGCGGAACCCCGCCGCTCTCGTTGAGGTCGCTCCGATCGTGCGCGGCGCCTGTAGTGAGAAGGACGCCGCAATCGAGGGCGCCTGGCGCCGGCTTATCGGCGAATTCCGCCGCAACGACGCCATCTCGAATTTCTTGGAGAACAATGATTTAGGCCGGTTGAGTGAAAGTGGCGTGATAACGCCCGACCTTACCATTCGCACCAAGAACTGGCCGCTCGTTTTGCCGCCGCCGGATGCCGGCAAGCTCGACGCGTTCGCGCACGCGAGCCGCGAGGCGGCGGCCCGTTTCGCCGCGCGCTATCGCGCGTATTTCGCGCGCCACAACGCGCGCGTCGGCGGCATCAAGCGCGAACTCGATCCCCTGCCCCGTGTCGTGCTCGTGCCGGGCCTCGGCCTGTTCGGTCTCGGCCGCAGCAAGCAGGAAGCGATGATCGCCGCCGATATTGCCGAAGCCTGGGTCGAAGGCGTGAGCGACGCCGAACTCATCGGCCGCTTCGAATCGATCTCCGAGGCCGAGATGTTCGATTGCGAATATTGGCCGCTCGAACAGAAGAAGCTCGGCGCGCGGCGGGAGCCGCCGCTCGCCGGACAGATCGCCGCGGTCACCGGCGCTGCCGGAGCGATCGGCGCCGCGACCGCAAAAGCGTTCGCCGCGGCGGGAGCGGAAGTCGCCCTGCTCGACGTGAATTTTGCCGCGGCCAACGAGCAAGCGAAGATGATCGGCCCGACGGCGCTCGCCGTGGCGTGCGACGTGACCGACGCGGCCTCGGTGCAAGCGGCGTTCGCGGCAATAGCCACGGCCTTCGGCGGCGTCGATATCGTCGTCTCCAATGCCGGCGCGGCCTGGCAGGGCCGCATCGGCGAGGTCGACGAAGCCGTGTTGCGCAAAAGCTTCGAGCTGAATTTTTACGGCCATCAGCGCGTGGCGCAGGCCGCCGTCAAGATCATGCTTGCTCAGGGGACCGGCGGATGCCTGCTCTTCAACGTCTCCAAGCAGGCGGTCAATCCGGGCGCCGATTTCGGCCCCTACGGCGTGCCCAAGGCGGCGCTGCTCGCGCTCATGCGCCAGTACGCGCTCGATTATGGTGCCGACGGCATCCGCGCCAACGCGGTCAATGCCGACCGCATCCGCTCGGGCCTGCTGACGCAGGACATGATAGCGGCGCGCGCCAAGGCGCGCGGCGTGAGCGAGAAGGGCTACATGAGCGGCAACCTGCTCAGCCGCGAGGTGACGGCGGACGACGTGGCCCAAGCCTTCCTGCATCTGACGTTGAAACTGAAAACCACCGCCGGCGTCACCACCGTGGACGGCGGCAACATCGCGGCGGCGATGCGGTGAGGGGCTGGATCGAAACCCTCAAGTCAGAGGGCCGACGGCGCGGATATCGTCGCGCCCACCCCGCCGGTAAGGAGCATGGAGCGCCGGATCGCACGACGAACGCGATGGCCGGCCCGCTTCTGAGTACCACCCTCCCCCTTTCAGGGAGAGTTATAACTTTGACTCAGCAAAAGCAAGTCCATACAATTGAGCCGCGTGGCGGGGCTAGTCTGTCCGCTGGCGCGCCCGAAATCACTGTGACGGAGGAGATGATCGACGCCGGTGCGGCTGTGGCTGGCTGTCGCGTTGTTAACCGTACCGCAATGACTGCAAACCGGGCCATCGGGCCAAAGATGGCCTTCTAGCCACATGCGGGCCTTAGTTTCGTCGTGGAATACCTTGTTTTGCAACTCGTTCGCCATGACTGGCTCCTATCCTCTTGAGCCATAATATATGTCCGGCGCGTTGCTGAGTCAGGGTTATAGTTCCCCTTTCAGGGGGAGGGAAGAGCGGGCCGTTTTCTTCTTTCTCCCTGCAAGGGGGAGGATCGGGCACCCCGTCGCGCGCCCCGAGGAGGCGGTCGCGGGCCGCGCGCTGGGCGGAGCACTCTTCCGTGATTCAGGTACGCGTCTCGCCCTGCCGTCGAGAGTCAGGCCGTGCTATATATTTGCAATGAACTCCGACAGCGCCATTGCCACTCTTCGCCGCCACGAAAGCGCCCTGCGCGCGCGGGGGGTGCTGCATGCCGCGGTGTTCGGTTCCGTGGCCAGCGGCGAGAATCGCCCGGACAGTGATCTCGACATCCTCGTAGAATTCGAGCCCGGCTCGCAGGATACTATCTTCGATTACATCAGGTTTAAGGAGTACGTTGCCGGCCTGTTCGAGGTGCCGGTCGATGTGATCGACCGAGCCGGTCTGAAGCCTCATTTGCGTGCGCCCGCGGCGCATAATCTCATATATGCCTTCTGAGAAAAACTCCGTCGGTAAAGACCCCGCCACGCTGCGCGAGATGCTTCGTCACATCGACCTTGCGGAAAAATTTGCGTTGGGACGAAGCTTTGAAAGCCTGCGCGACGATCCTATGCCGCTATACGCCATCGTCCGCTGTCTTGAGATCATTTCCGAGGCTTCGCGCCGCTTGCCGGACGAACTGAAGGCACGCCATCCTCAGGTGCCATGGCGAGAAATGGCCGCTGCCGGTAACTTTTATCGTCATAAAATAAATATGAGGACGTGCTGCCACGGCGCGTTTGGAGGACGTTGCAGCAAGATTTATCGCCATTACGCGCCGTGATCGAAGAAGAGCTCAAGGGCAGCGCGGAAGGTAGCCCGCCCTCATAACCGGCGCGCCTAATTGCTGAATAAATTACCGACTTCAAATCGAATAAATCTGGTTCTGCCGGCGCTTGCCCTGTGAGCACGCCGTAACGGCCGACGCCGGATTGCAGCGAGGGGGCTTCGCACCTCACGACGATAGACAGGCGATGGCACCGGACTCAATCCCACTGCGGTCGTCCGGAAAAAGCCCAGTCGATGAGACGGCCGTCGCGGTGCGCGAGCGCGGAAATTTCGGCCATCTCGCGTTCGCTCAGCGCAAAATCGAAGATCGCGGCGTTTTCGGAGAGCCGTTCGATCTTGCTGGTGCGCGGAATGACGGCGATGTGCTGCTGCACCAGGAAGCGCAGACAGATCTGCACGGCGGTCTTTTCATGCGCGGCGGCGATGCGCGCGAGCACCTTGTCGTTGCGCGCCCGCCCCTGGGCGATCGGGCTATAGGCGACGACGGCCATGCCGTGCCGGCGACAGGCGGCGATCACCTTCGACTGGTCGAGGAAGGGATGGCATTCGACCTGATCGCACACGATCGGTTCGGTTGCCGTCTTCACCGCCTGTTCGATCAGCGCCACGGTGAAGTTGGAGACGCCGATGTGGCGCGCGAGGCCGTCGCGCTTGACTTGGCACAGCGCGCCGAGCGTTTCCGCGAGCGGGATGCGTGGATTGGGCCAATGCAGCAGCAGGAGATCGACCTTGCTCAGGCGCAGCCGCGCCAGGCATTCGCGCGCGGCGCGTTCGAGATCGCCCGGGGCGAAATGCGTGGGCCAGATTTTCGTGGTCACGAACACGTCATCGCGCTTGACACCGGAGGCATGCAGGCCTTCGCCCACTTCGCGCTCGTTCTCGTAATTCTCGGCGGTATCAATGTGACGGTAGCCGAGGCGCAAGGCCTGCTCGACTACGCGCGTGCAGACGCGGCCGCGCAGGTCCCAGGTGCCGAGGCCGAGCAACGGAATCCGCGCGCCCTTGGCCACGACGACAGGCAGGGCTTGGTCCGTGCTCACGAGGCGCCGCGTGAGCGCGCCGTGCCGCCGAGCGCCGCAAAGGCGGCCTCGGGCGCCTGGTCGATCACTTTGAGCAGGGCGCGAGCTGGTCCGCGCGGCGACCGCTTGCCCTGCTCCCAGTTGCGCACCGTCTCGACCGGCACGCCGATGCGCGCGGCAAAGGCCGTTTGCGTGAGGCCGGTCTGGCCGCGCACGTTGCGGGCATAGGCGGCGTCGAGGAAACGCCCGTTCACCGATTGCGTCGCGGTGCGTGTGCGCACGGTAACCGGCAGACCGTCGCCGGCAAGCATGGCGCGCTCGCTGCCGTCCGGCAGGATTTCGACCAAACGCCCGTCCGCTTTGAGTCGCACGCGCAGCATGGCCTCTGCTCCGCCGCGATCGGCGAGCGCGCATGATAGCTGATTCGTCATGGACTCAATGAGCTAGTGCATTACATCGAGGCCGCCATTGAACGAATGGCGTATTGGACGAGTCGGTCAATGAACGATCACCGCGGTTCTGGAATGGGGCCGACGCGGGCGTGGCGGCGGTTCCAGTCGAAGTCTTCGGCGCGGCCGTCGACAATGGCATAGGCCCTCTCCGTCGCGCCATTGAGGCGCGCTTCGACCATGCGGCGCGCTTCCTCAAGTCCGGCATCATCCGCGTCCGGCGCGACCCGGATCGGCTCGCCGACGGCGACGGCGAAGCGCCCGAACGGCAAGGCGACGACCGAGCGGTCCCAATTGTCGAACTGAAGGCGGCGGCTCGTCGCTGGCGCGACCGGATAGATCGCTCGTCCCGAGGCGCGTGCGAGCCGCACGATCCCGCGCCCGGCAACCCGCGACACCTTCGGCACGTCGGCCGTGAGCGCGACATTGCAGCCTCGCGCCAGCGCATCGAGCATCGCCTTGAAGCCGGCGACGCCGCCCTTGCGGTGAAAATTGCCACCGCGCGATCCGGAACCACGAATCGTCCCGATGCCGAGACGCTCGGCGGCAATCGCATTGATCTCCCCGTCGCGGTGGCGCGACACCAGGCACTTCACGCGCCAGCCCTCGTGCTTGAAGAACGGCGACATGAAATGCTGACCGTGCCACATCGCGAAAATGACCGGCAGGTCCGTGGCAATGCGGTCATAGATATCGGCCGGATCGACCGCGAAGGAACTCGTCCTACGCACCAAGCGCAGATATTCCGCGGCGAAGACGCCGACGGACTTTTGCACCGGCGGAAAGTCTCCGATACGCCTGAATAAGTTCATCTCCCGCCGGTATCCATCTGACGCTGCTGTGCGCTGGAAAGCCTCGTTCCTGAAGATGCGGCGATCGAACGGCATCAGTCGCGCCCGATCAAGCCTGCTTCACGTCCTCAGATTCAAAACGATATTGGCGATTTTCCGCACCTGCCGCAAGGTCGCCGCGAGTTTGCCGGCGCGCCGGCCCTCACCGCGTCTTCTCGAAGATCTCGCGCCCGATCAGCATGCGGCGGATTTCGCTCGTCCCGGCGCCGATCTCATAGAGCTTGGCGTCGCGCAAAAGCCGCCCGGCCGGGTAGTCGTTGATGTAGCCGTTGCCGCCGAGGCACTGGATGGTTTCGAGCGCCATCCAGGTCGCGCGCTCGCCGGCATAAAGAATGGCGCCGGCGGCGTCTTCGCGCGTGGTGTCGCCGCGATCGCACGCTTTGGCGACCGCGTAAACATAGGCCTTCGCGGCGTTGAGCGTGACATACATGTCCGCGAGCTTGGCCTGCATGAGCTGAAAGCGGCCGATCGGCTGCCCGAACTGCGTGCGCTGATGGACATAGGGAATGACCAGGTCGAGGCAGGCCTGCATCACGCCGAGCGGTCCCGCCGCCAGCACCGCGCGCTCATAATCGAGGCCCGACATCAGCACGTTGACGCCGTTGCCGACGACGCCGAGCACGTTCTCGGCCGGGACCTCGCAATCCGCGAACACGAGCTCGCTGGTGTCGGAGCCGCGCATGCCGAGCTTGTCGAGCTTTGCGCCGGCGGAAAAGCCCTTGAACGTCTTCTCGACGATGAAGGCGGTGATGCCGCGCGCACCGGCGGTGCGGTCGGTCTTGGCATAGACCACCAGCGTGTCGGCAACGGGACCGTTGGTGATCCACATTTTCGCGCCGTTGAGAACGTAGCAGTCGCCCTTGCGCTCGGCGCGCGTGCGCATGGACACGACGTCGGAGCCGGCGCCCGGCTCCGACATCGCCAGCGCGCCGACATGCTCGCCCGAGATCAGCTTCGGCAAATAGCGGCGCTTCTGCTCGGCATTGCCGTTGCGCCTGATCTGGTTGACGCAGAGATTGGAGTGCGCGCCGTAGGACAGGCCGATCGCCGCCGAGGCGCGCGAGATCTCCTCCATGGCCACGCAATGGGCCAAGTAGCCCATGCCCACGCCGCCCCACTCTTCCTCGACGGTGATGCCGAGGAGACCGAGAGCCCCGAACTGCGGCCACAGCTCGCGCGGAAATTTGTTCGCGCGGTCGATCTCGGCGGCGCTCGGCGCGATTTTTTCCCGGGCAAAGGCGGTCACCGTCTCGCGCAACATATCGATGTCGTTGCCGAGGCCGAAATCGAGGCCGGGAAAGCTGTTCGGGATCATGCGCGCTCCTCTCCGGCGGACGAGTGGGGCAAGGTCTCCGTGGACGGCGGCCGGGCGCGGAAGATACCGGCTCAATACCGGCCTGTCAGCGTGCCGACGCCACGGATCGCCCGGTCGCGGGGCGAGCCGGCCGCGTCAGGGCCCGGTCAATCTCCGCGGCCGCGGCGGGCTTGGCGAACAGATAGCCCTGCATCTCGTCGCAGCCGACAAGGCGCAACAGCACGCGCTGCGCGTCGGTCTCCACGCCTTCCGCCAGCACTTTCATGCCGAGCGCGTGGCCGAGCGTGACGATCGACTGGATAATGGCGCCGCTATTGCCGGACGCGCCCAGCGGAGCGACGAAGGCGCGGTCGATCTTGAGCCGGTCAAACGGAAACTTTTGCAAATAGCTCAAGCTCGAATAGCCGGTGCCGAAATCGTCAAGCGCGATGCCCGCGCCGAGCGCGCGCAGCGCCTCAAGCCGCCTCTCGATCTCCCGCGGGTTGTCGATGAAAACCCCTTCGGTCACTTCGAGCACGACCCGCGAAGGGGCGATGCCGGTCTCGGCCATGACGGCGCCGACAAGCTCGACGAGCCGGCGATCGCGGATTTGCAACGGCGACAGATTGACCGCCACGAACAGGTTCGGCCAGCTCACGGCATCGGTGAGCGCCCGCCGCAGCACGATCTCGCCGAGTTGCGACATGCGGCCGCTCTGCTCGGCCAAAGGAACGAAGACGGACGGGCTGATGTCGCCGCGCCGCGGATGGCTCCAGCGCAGCAGCGCTTCGACTCCGACGATGCCGCCGCCGTCGGCGGCCACGATCGGCTGATAATGGACGTCGAACGCCTGGCGCGAGATCGCCGATTCGAGCTCATGCAAAAGGAAGCGCCGCTCGGCGTGCTCGGTTTCGATCCGCGGCTTGAAGCGTTGCGCTGCGCCGCGCCCTTCCCGCTTGGCGACGCGCAGCGCCAGGCTCGCGCGACGCACCAATTCCTCGCCGGTCGTTCCGTCCTCCGGTGCCTGCGCAAGCCCGACGCCGGCGGTGATCTGCCACACCCGATCCATGACGATCGGGCGCTGCAGCGACGCGCGAATGGACTCGGCAAGCACGCTCGCGCTGCGCGGATCATCGCCGCTCATGACCACGGCGAATTCGTCCTCCTCGAGGCGGCCAAACAGCGCACCGGCCGGCAGCCCGGCTTGCAAACGTTGGGCGATATTCAGCAGCACGGCGTCGCCGCCGGCCCGCCCCAGCGTATCGTTGACCTCGCGAAAACCGTCGAGATCGACGAGCGCTAAAGCAACGATGCGGGAGGGATGCCGGGTCAGTGCATCGCCGAGGCGATCGAGCATCCCGCGGTGATTTGGCAGACCGGTCAGCGCGTCTTCGCCGGTCAATTTGTGCAGCCTCCCGGCGCTGCGGATGAGTGAATGCGCGAGCCCTTGCGCGGCGCGCAGGGCGAACACGGCGCCGAGCGCGAGCGCGACGCCGACGGCGCCGACCAGGCTCCATAGCCGGTTCATGGCGCGAATGAAGGTGCGGTCGGCTTTCCAACTGAACCAGCCGACAATGCGACCCTTGCCGTCGTGCAGCGACTGCACCTCGCGGCCGCCATCCGCGGTCGGGTCGGCGTCGAACCGCAGGTCCTCAAGGCCGCTGCGACGCGCGATGAAGCGGAGCCGGGCATTGTCGATCCGGCCGGCGTCGCCGAATGCGGCGTGGACCTCATCGAGCGCCAGCCGCAGTGCCGCATGCCGCCCGGCCGCGAGGCGGCCGTCGTTGCGCTGGGTGACGGCCAGACCGATCCCGGCGCACACGATCATCGCCGCGGCAAGAGCGACCAGCAGGAACGAAGCGATGTGCAGGGGCGCAATTGTCGGCGCCCGCGAATGCCGCCAACATGCCGCCCACCATGTCCGGGCTGCCGCAGCGACCTTCATCCTCGCGCCCACGAACAAAATGCCGAGACAGACTACCGGTGCATGATTAACGGCGAGGAAAGACACCCGGGCCGCGGGCGCTCTTCGAGCCGCGCAGCGCCGCCTTCACGTTAACGCAACGTTAATCCCGGCGGGATGACCGGGCCGATCCAAGCCGGCCCTCAAGCAGCCGGGGCAAAGGCTGCGCAATCACGCCGGCTCGGCATGAGGGCGATGGCCCAACATCACGGCCGCGTTGCCATGTAATGCGCCAGCGCGCGCATGTCGTCGTCACTCAGGTCGTAGACGATGTCCGCCATGGAGGAGACTCCCGAGCCCACGCGCGCACCGGATTTGAAGTCGCGCAGCGCCTTGAGCAGAACGTCCTCGCGCTGGCCGGCAAGACGCGCGGTGGGGCCGCTGCCGGAATAGTCGTTGCCATGGCACACTTGGCAACGATGCTTTGCGGCAAGCTCTGCGCCGGCTTGCGCCAGCGCATCGGAAGCGGAAGCGGGTTGCGGCTTGGGCGGCGGCAGCGAAGCGTAGTAGGCGCCGAGGTTGCGAATTTCTTCGTCGCTGAGAGCCTCGGCGATCGGCCCCATCACCTCGTTCTTGCGGCTGCCGACACGGAAGAACACGAGTTGCCACTGAACAAAATCATCGGGCTCGCCGGCGAGCGAGGGGACGAGCGGCATATGGGAAATGCCGTCGGCGCCGTGACAGCCGGCGCAGCCCTCCGCCGTTGCCTTGCCCGCCGCCACATCCGCGGCGGACGCGCGTCCGCAGCAGAGGAATAAGGCAACCAGGCCGAAAGCGAACAGGAGAGGACGTACCGGTGTCATGTCAGCAGCAAAACGAGAGGTCCAAGCCGGAGGCGCCGGCTTGGACCCATAGCGGTTCAAACGACGATCGATCCCAAAGCCCACGCGGATCGATCAGGCCAGCGGATCACTTGCCGTAGCTGATCCGATAGATGGCGCTGTTGTAATCATCGGCGACCAGGAGCGAGCCGTCCTTGGCCACCAGCACGTCGCTGGGCCGGCCGAGATATTTATTGTTGGGGCCGATCCATCCGGACGCAAACACCTCCTGCTTGGCGTTCTTGCCGTCCGGATCGACGGTGATGCGCACCAGCCTTCCGCCCTGGTATTGGTGACGGTTCCAGGAGCCATGCTCGGCGACGATGATGCTATCCTTGTAGTCCGCCGGGAATTGGTCCCCGGTGTAGAACTTCATGCCGAGCGGCGCCATGTGTGCGCCGAGCTTGTACACCGGCGGAGTGAATTCCGAGCACTTGTGCCCCATGGCAAGGTCCGGATCCGGTATGTCGCCCCCGTGGCAGTACGGGAAGCCGAAATCCTCGCCCATCCGCGCGATGTGATTGAGCTTGTCGCTGGGAATGTCGCTGCCGAGCCAGTCGCGGCCGTTCTCGGTGAACCAGTACTGGTCGGTACGCGGATCGACGTCGCCGCCGACGCTGTTGCGGATGCCGATGGCGACGAGTTCGGCGAGGCCGTTGGCCGGGTTGATATGACGAACCTGGGCCGTCGAGGTCGGCGGCAGGCAGATGTTGCACGGCGGGCCGAAGGCGACATAGAGCCAGCCGTTCCTGTCGAACGCCAGATATTTCCAGCCATGCGTCGTGTAGGGCGGCATGTCGTCGTAGACCACCGTCGGCGCCGGCATGTGGTCGAGGTTGTCCTCGGCGTTGGCATACTTGTAGATTTTGTCGATGTCGGCGACGTAGAGCGCGCCGTCGCGGAACGCGAGGCCGGTCGGCATGCGCAGGCCCTTGAGGATCGTCTTGACGACCTTCTTGCCGCCTTCGTCTACGACGGCGCTGACGATGCCACCCGTGAACGAACCGGCGAACAGCGTGCCCTTGTCGCCGAGCGCCATCTCGCGCGCGCTCCTGACGCCGCTCGCATAGATTTCGATCTTGAAACCGGGCGGCAGCTTGATGTTCTTCAGACGGGCCTCGACCTCGGCACGGGTAAAGCCGGTCGGCGGCGGCAGTGTCTTCGCGAAGTCGGTGCCCTTCAACTCCTCCGTCTCGCCGCCCATGTACCAATCGCCCGGCGGGTGCAGCCAGAAGTTCTTGCTGTTTGCATCATAGCGGATCAGCTTGTCGGCTTGCGCGGCGCCGGCGAGCAACATGCCGGCGACACCAACCGCGGCGGTTGCCGCGACGATCATTGCCGGGCCGATCTTCAACTTCGCTCCAAGACTCATCTCTCTCTCCTCCCGTGAATCTTTCCGTCCGGCGGCGCCGGTCGGTCAACGACCGCCGCAGCGACGGAGGCGATGTCCGTCAGGCCATGCTGCGGACTGCGCAGCTACCAGCCTCCGGGCCGGGCGATTGGCTTTGGCGGTCAACAGCCCAACTCAGATTGCCGTCGCGCTCGATTGCCGGCGCTGAAGCCGACCCCCTCCCTCTGGGTCCCCATTGCGGCGTTTTTGGCGGATTGTCACCGCCTTGACCGGCGAGCGGGCGGGTCGAGCCTATGTCGCTCAGAGTCTCTGTCAAGGGCAGTTTGGACGCAGCAGCAAGTGGAACGACGCCCACCCGATCTTTGCGCCGCGAAATCGTGCTGTCTGCGTGGGCCAGGGCAGGACGGCTGCGCTCGCACTCCGAAGGCGCTACGCGCAGGCCGCAGCGAGCGCTTCTCCGGTTGCAGCCGAATTCGTCCGGCTTAAAGCGCGCCCAGGAAAAATGGGAACCGGTTTTCCGTCCGGACGCGTGACAATCGATCAACGTCCTTCGTGACTACGGCATAGCTTTAAGCCAACGCGGATCGGTGCTGCGTCAGGGCCGCGGCTCGTAAATCCATCAGACAATGGCAGCGACGAGGCAGACGGAGGCAAGGAAGTTTCCCGAATGACCTGTCATAGATCCCTTCCGGGTTGCCCCGGTAGCGGCCAATGGTGCGGTCGAGAGGAAACGCCCCTCTTCATTCTAACATTTTGATCATAGTGAATATTTTTCAGAGCGGCCAACGTTCTGAAGTCGTTTCTGTAGTAATCGCGTCCATGTGGGCAACGGCTGTCGCTGACAATATAATCCACGTGGGCTAAATTCTTAGTGGCCATGAACCAGGACATTCACTTCTGTACAACTGATGACAGTGTCAGACTCGCCTACGCGCTGAGCGGGAACGGGCCGCCGTTGGTCATGTCGGCGACATGGCTCACGCATCTTGGGCATCAATGGCGCAGTCTGGCGTGGCGACCGTGGCTCGATGCCTTCTCCCAAGAGCACAAGCTATTGCGCTATGACTCCCGCGGTTGCGGCCTTTCGGATCGCGACGCAAGCGCCCTTTCGTTCGACAATTGGGTAAGCGATTTCGAATGTGTCATCGACGCCGCAGCATTTGGCCGCTTCGATCTTCTGGCGACATGCTGGGGCGGTCCGATTGCAATTACTTACGCTGCCCGACATCCCGAACGTGTCAACCGTCTCGTCCTCTACGGTACCTATGCGCTTGGCAGATTGCGCTGGACCGACCGACCGAAGGAAATCGCGAAAGCCCACGTGCTGCTTGATCTCACACGGCTTGGCTGGGGCCGTGACAACCATGCGTTTCAGCAAGTCTGGGCGACGGCATTTCAGCCGGGAGGCACGCTGGACCACTTGCACTCCTGGTGCGATCAACAGCGCGCCGCGACTTCCGCCGAGATCGCCGTTCGCCTGTTGCAGATCGGTTGGAACGTGGACGTGCGTGAAGCGGCGCCCAGAGTAAAATGCCCCGTTTTAATCCTGCATCCCGAGCGCGATGCCGTGGTACCGATGGATCAGGGTCGTCTGCTCGCCAGTTTGATCCCCGGCAGCCGCTTCGTTCAGATCGACACTGACAACCATATGCCGCTTGGTGACGAGCCGGCCTGGCCGCGAATCGTCGGCGAGATTCAGGCGTTCCTTGATGAGCCGGTGAAGCGGGCGGGCAGAACCGAGGCGTTGCGTCTCAACGAACTCACGCCGCGCGAGCGAGCCGTCCTCGACGCGATTGCAGGGGGACTCGACAATACAGAGATTGCTGTCACGCTCGGGCTTTCGGAAAAAACAGTCCGCAACCACATCACGCGCGTATTCGACAAGATCGGCGTCGCTCACCGCTATCAAGCGATCGTGCTCGCCCGCGACGCCGGATTAGGCGTCAAGTATCCGGCAATCGGCGCCTGACCAACCGGGACATTCGTCCCTGTGCATGCGCTTCCATTAAGTTGCCTACCGGGACGTTAGCCTCAAGACAAATATCGCGGCAGCCGTAGGCTCGCAGCCGGGTCGTGCATGGTGCAGGCCCGGATTGAAAGGAACGCGCTATGCCGAAATTCGTGATCGAACGGGAAATCCCCGGAGTCGGCAAACTGCCAGAGCATGAGCTGCAGGCCATTTCGCAAAAGTCATGCGATGTCCTGCAAAGCATGGGCTCGAAGATTCAATGGGTCCAAAGCTATGTCACAGACGACAAGATTTACTGCATCTACGTCGCACCTGATGAGGAGACCGTGCGAATGCACGCGCAGAAGGGCGGATTTCCCGCAAACTCAATTGCTCGCGTGCGCTCCATGATCGATCCGACGACGGCGGAATTGGCTGCGTGACCAGACCCGCAGCGGCGGCCGCACAAGTGGTGCGGTCGAGAGGAAACGCCCATCGCCTTCCTAACACTCTGATTCGTCTGAAGATTTTGCAGAGCGCATCGGGCGTTTTGTAGTCGTTTCTGTAGTTGTTGCGTCCGCACGCCCGCACGTCGTAAGTCTAGCAAAATCGCCGGCGGTTTCCCTGAGCCGTTAAGTCTTACCGGTGGTCTCATAGCGCACTGTCGCCCGCCAGACGTTATGATACGCGGCGATCCACCACGATCCGTTTTCCTTCATAAGGACCAGCATCAGGCACGTGCGCAACGCGCCGTCGGCGCCTGCTTGAACACCCGGCGGCTGCACCGTTGAGCCGAACACGCCGCAGTCAATGTCCACGATAGCGATGTCCGGACGGATGAAACGAACCTTTCTGGGTGTCAACGTCATCGTAGTTCCCTTGAATGCTCCGCGAAAAATCTCCTCGTGTCGTTGATCAAACTCTTCGCGGCTGACATGGAACATCCCATTGACGTTGGTGAACGTGGCATCGGCGAGAAAACGCGCGCCATAAGCCTTGGTGTCACCGCGGTTCCAAGCATCGACCAGTTCATCCAAAAGCTGTTGGATCATAGCCTCATCGGTAGTTGGCATGGGCGAACTCTGTCTCTGGTTTCCGTGAACGAGGAAATACGTGGCGCCACCATGCCAATGGCTTACATCGATGGCGGGCACGCTCGGCAAATAAG
>JASHRY010000021.1 GCA_030037105.1 Xanthobacteraceae bacterium | reverse complement strand
GGCGACCTGTCGCGCAAGATCACCGTCGACGTGAAGGGGGAAATTCTCGAGCTCAAGAACACCATCAATACGATGGTCGATCAGCTCAACGGCTTCGCCTCGGAAGTCACCCGCGTCGCCCGCGAGGTCGGCACCGAAGGCCTGCTCGGCGGCCAGGCGCAGGTGCCCGGTGTCGCCGGCACCTGGAAGGACCTCACCGACACCGTGAACGTGATGGCCGCCAACTTGACCGAACAGGTGCGCGGCATCGTCAAGGTCGTGACCGCCGTCGCCAACGGCGACCTCAAGCAGAACCTCGCGGTGAAATCGAAAGGCGAGGTGGCGGCGCTGGCCGAGACCATCAACAACATGACCGAGACACTGGCGACCTTCGCCGACCAGGTGACCACCGTGGCGCGCGAGGTCGGCGTCGAAGGTCGCCTCGGCGGCCAGGCCAACGTGCCCGGCGCCGCCGGCACGTGGAAGGACTTGACCGGCAACGTCAACCTCTTGGCGGCCAACCTCACCACCCAGGTTCGCGCCATCGCCGAAGTCGCGACCGCCGTGACCAAGGGCGACCTAACCCGCTCGATCCAGGTGGATGCGCGCGGCGAGGTGGCCGAGCTCAAGGACAACATCAACACGATGATCGACAATTTGCGGCTCACCACCGACCGCAACACCGAGCAGGATTGGCTCAAGACCAACCTGGCGAAATTCACCAATATGCTGCAGGGTCAGCGCGATCTCGCCACCGTCGGCCGGCTGCTCCTTTCCGAGCTTACGCCGCTGGTCAACGCCCAGCAGGGCGTCATCTATCAGATGGAGAACGAGGAGACGCACGGCCTCAATCTCCTCTCGGCCTATGCCGATGACGGCGCGAATGGCCACCTGCAGACCTTGCGGCTCGGCGAAGGGCTCATCGGCCAATGCGCGCTCGACAAACGGCGCATGCTGATCGCCGATATGCCCGACGGCGCCGCTCCCATCGGTTCGGCGCTGTTCAGGGCGGCGCCGAAGAACATCATCGTGCTGCCGGTGCTGTTCGAGAATCAGGTCAAGTCGGTGATCGAGCTCGCCTCGATCCATGAATTCACCGCGTTGCAAATAATGTTCCTCGAACAGCTCACCACGTCGATCGGCATCGTGCTCAATTCCATCGAGGCGACGATGCAGACCGAAGGCTTGCTCAAGCAGTCTCAGCAACTCGCCGGCGAATTGCAGGCGCAGCAGAAAGAGTTGCAGCAGACCAACGAGCAGCTCGAGCAGAAGGCGCAGCAGCTCGCCGAGCGCAACGTCGAAGTCGAGCGCAAGAACCAGGAAATCGAGCAGGCCCGTCGCGCGCTGGAGGAGAAGGCGACCGAGCTTGCATTGACCTCGAAGTACAAGTCGGAATTCCTCGCCAACATGTCGCACGAGCTGCGCACGCCGCTCAACTCGATCCTCATCCTCGGCCAGCAGCTCACCGAGAATCCGGAGGGTAACCTGACGCCGAAGCAGGTCGAGTTTGCCCGGACCATCCACGGCGCCGGTACCGACCTGCTTAACCTCATCAGCGACATCTTGGATTTGTCGAAGATCGAGTCCGGCACCGTTACGGTCGATGCCGACGAGATCTTCTTCTCCAATCTGCTCGACACGGTCGCGCGTCCGTTCCGCCACGAGGCGGAAACGCGCCGGCTCTCATTCGACATTCATGTCGATCCCAATCTCGGGCGCAGCATCACCACCGACTCCAAGCGCCTGCAGCAGGTGCTCAAGAACCTCCTCTCCAATGCTTTCAAATTCACCGCGCAGGGCGGCGTGCGGCTCAATGTCTCCGCGGCGCTGAGTGGCTGGAACTCCGGGCACCCGGTGCTGAGCCAGGCGCCGACGGTGGTGGCGTTCGAAGTCTCCGACACCGGCATCGGCATTCCGCTGGAAAAACAGAAGATCATCTTCGAAGCGTTCCAGCAGGCCGACGCCTCGACCAGCCGCAAGTACGGCGGTACCGGCCTCGGTCTTGCCATCAGCCGCGAACTCGCGAACCTTCTTGGCGGAGAAATCCACTTGCGCAGCGCCCCCGGCGCCGGCTCGACCTTCTCCCTCTATCTACCGATCAAATATGTCGGCTCGGCCGCGGCGCCGCGGCCGGCCGCAGCGATGACCGGATCGGCGCCCGCGGCGACGGTCGAACGCACCGGCGAACAGATTCCCGACGACCGACTGGAGATCCAGCCCGGCGACGCCATCCTGCTCGTCGTCGAGGACGATCCGCATTATGCCCGCATCCTGGTCGATCTTGCCCGCGACAACGGCTTCAAGGTGTTGCATGCCGTGCGCGGCGACGACGCGCTCGAACTCGCCAAGCAATATCAACCGACCGCGGTATCGCTCGACGTGTTCCTGCCCGACATGCTGGGCTGGAACGTGCTCAGCCAGCTCAAGCAGAATCCGCTCACTCGCCATATTCCCGTGCAGATCGTCACGCTCGACGAGGATCGCCAGCACGGGCTTGCGCGCGGTGCGTTCTCGTTCCTCAGCAAGCCGACGACGCGCGAAGGCGTTTCCGACGCCTTGGCGAAGATCAAGGCCTTCTCGCAGCCGCGGCGTCGCCGTCTGCTGGTCGTCGAAGACAATAACGCCGAGCAGATGAGCATTCGCGAGCTCCTCGGCCACGACGATATCGAGATCGTCAATGTCGGCACCGGCCGCGAGGCGCTCGACGCCATGCGCGAGCGGGCGTGCGACTGCGTGGTGCTCGATTTGCGCCTGCCCGACATGTCCGGCTTCGAGGTGCTGGAACGCATGCGCGCCGAAGCGGCGCTGGCCGATCTGCCGGTGGTGGTGTTCGCCGGCCGCGAATTGTCCGCCAACGAGGATGCCCGGCTCCACACCATGGCGCGCAGCATCGTGGTCAAAGGCGTTGAGTCTCCGGAGCGGCTGCTCGACGAGACCGCGCTGTTCCTGCACCGCGTTATCACCGATCTGCCCACCGAGAAGCAGCGGATGCTGGAGCGGCTCAACAGTTCTGACGAGGACTTGGTCGGCCAAACCGTGCTGTTGGTGGACGACGACTCGCGCAACATTTTCGCG
>JASHRY010000136.1 GCA_030037105.1 Xanthobacteraceae bacterium | reverse complement strand
GCCCGGCGCCGAGTATCGCCGCGAGCATGACGTCGCGGAAAAAGCCGGTCAGGCGGGAAACGAGCGTATAGCCGCCGACGGTGAGAATGCGCTCGATCATGGCCGCCCTTCATCCTCCCCGCTCGGCTGCGCTTCGTCGGGGAGGAACAAGCCCTAGCTCGCCAGCGCGCGGCGAACCGCCGCGATGATACGATCCTGGAGCGGCCGGTCGAGATAGGCATGCATCGGCAGGCTCAACACTTCCTCGGCGAGCCGCTCGCTCACCGGAGCGCCGCCGTCGGCCACGGGAAAATCGCGATAGGCGTCCTGGCGGTGTAAGGGTTTGGCGTAATAGATCGCCGTAGGAATACCCTGAACCTTGAGCGCGGCGGCGAGCGCATCACGCCGCCCGGACGCCAGTCGGATGGTGTATTGCGCCCAAACCGACGTCGATTGTTGAGGAACGCGCGGCACCGTCGCGATATCGGCGAGGCCGGCCGCATAGCACGCCGCCGCGCGTTCGCGCGCGTCAATCTCCTCGGAAAAGATTTTCAGCTTTTCCAGCAGGATCGCCGCCTGGATAGTATCGAGCCGGCCGGTCATGCCGATGTGCGCGGCATCGTACTTGTCGGCGCCCGCACCGTGCACGCGCAGGCTCCTCACCCGCTCCGCAACGCCGTCGTCGTCGGTGAGGACGGCGCCGCCGTCGCCGTAGCAGCCGAGCGGCTTTGCCGGAAAAAAGCTGGTCGCCGTTGCGTCGGCGAGCCGGCCCAGCCGGCGTCCCTTGTAGGTCGCGCCGAAGGCCTGCGCCGCATCGTCGAGCACGCGCAGGCCGTACGCGGCGGCGACGGCGGCAACGGCGTCGTGGTCGGCCGGCAACCCGAACAAATCGACGGGAATGACGGCCCGCGGCTTAAGCCCGAGCCGTGTCGCGGTCGCGACCGCGCGCTCGCAACTTAGCGGATCGAGATTGAATGTTTCGGCGGCAATGTCGGCCATGACCGGCGTCGCGCCGCAAACCGCCACCGCTTCGGCCGTCGCGCAGAAGGTGAAAGCGGGACAAATCACGGCGTCGCCCGGACCGCTCCCCCAGGCCATGAGCACCAAGCGGAGCGCATCGGTTCCGCTCGAACAGGCGATCGCGTGCCGCGCGCCGCAGAACGCCGCAAGCTCGGCTTCGAGCGCGCGCACCTCCGGTCCCTGGATGAACTGGCCATGCGCGAGCACGCGGGCGATCGCGTCGTCGACGGCGGGGCCGAGGCGGCGGCGCTGAGCGGCGATGTCAATGAACGGGATCGCCCTCTCTTCCGGGCGGGCGTGTTGATTCACGAGACGGCCTCGCTCGATCCCGGCGGTGGAAAGCCCGTTCAGCCGGCGACGCGCCGCGGCGCCTTGCGCTGCGGCGTCGCGGACTGCGCCGCGGGCGCGGCGAGGCAGCGGATCGCGATTTCGAGGCTGGCGACCCCCTCCTCCCCGGTTACCGCCGGCCTTTGACCGCTGCGCACCGCATTGACGAAGGCGACAAGTTCGGCGCGCAACGGCTCCGCATAGCCGACCGACAGATGCCGCATCGAATAGCTGCCGTCCGCCTGGAAGCCGAAACATTCGGTGACCTGCAACGTCAACAGGTCGGCCATGAGATATTTGTCGCGCGTTGCAACGTGGATGGTGCGCGCCTTGAACGGGGTCAGCCAATTGGTGTTGATGTGCGCCAGCACCCCCGAGGCGGTGCGGAACTGCAACAGCGCGATGTCCTCGCGCTCGGCGACCGCGCTCGACAATTGCGGTTGGATTTCGACGATCTCGGAATCGGTGAACCAGCGGATGAGATCGATATCGTGCACCGCAAGATCGATGACCACCCCGACGTTCGACATGCGCGGCGGGAACGGGCCGACGCGGGTAATGGCAATCGAGAGGATGTCCTCCTCGCTGATCGCCCGCTTGATCGATTCCACCGCCGGATTGAAACGCTCCACATGGCCGACCATGAGCGTGACCCCGGCGCGGCGCGCGGCGGCGACAATGGCGCGGCCCTCCTCGACGTTCGAAGCGATCGGCTTCTCGACCAGGAGATCGACGCCGCGGGCGATACATTCGAGCCCGAGATCGTGATGCAGATGCGTCGGTGCCGCGATGGTGACCGCATCGACCCCGCTGTGCAGGAGCGCATCAAGATCGTGGAAGCCGGCGCAGCCGAGCGCGCGGGCGACGAACTCCCTTTGCTTGCGATCGGGATCGACAACGCCGACCAAATGCACGCCGGCCATCTCGGCTAAAACGCGCGCATGGTTGCTGCCCATGACGCCGACGCCGACCACCCCGACTTTCAGAGGACCGTCCGCACCAACCCCGAAAGCCTCACCCATGACCCATAGGGCTCCCCTCGACTGCGCGCCCGCCCCCTCCCCTAGCACGGCTTAAGCCCAGTGGCGACCGGACTTCTACGGCAATATCTACACGTTTTGATTCGAACGCTTACGCCCGCGATTGCCTGCGGCTTGCCAAAGGGCGGGAACTGACCCACAATCGCCCGCCCCTTATGGAACTTTTCACAAATATTATCAATAACTTGTTAAACATAGACGCGTTCCATGCCCGATCGCGCGAGACTGGGCCCGGGCGGCGGGATTTTGGCGCGCAAGGCCGGGGCTGGACGGGGCGAACGCGTCGGCAAAGCCGCTCAGGCACCCTCAGCGCCCGCGCCCGGCCGGGGCCGCAGAGTGATGCGCTTTACGGCGCTCGCCGCTTCTGCGATCTCCGGGGCTCCACGGCGAGCCAAGGGCGGCAGAGAGCGACCGGATGCGACAGGATGACGAGGCGATACGACAAGATTGATCTGCCGGTATCGCAGATCCGGCGCTATCTCGAACCCGGTCCGATCGTGCTGGTGACCTCCGCGCTCGGTAAGGCCCGCAACATCATGACGCTCGGCTGGCATACGGTGATGGCATTCACGCCGTCGCTGGTCGGTTGCGTGATTGCGGCGGGCAATCACAGTTTCGGCCTCGTCCGCCGCAGCGGCGAATGCGTGATCAACCTGCCGACCACGGCGCTCCTCGACCAAGTCGTCGGCATCGGTAACTCCTCCGGCGCCGAGATCGACAAGTTCGCGGCATTTACGCTCACCCCTGAGAAGGCACAGCGCGTGCGCGCGCCGCTGATCCGCGAATGCTATGCCAGCTTCGAATGCAAGCTCGTCGACGGCACGCTCATCGACAAATATAACTTCTTCATATTCGAGATCGTGAAAGCGCATGTCGCCTCCTCGCCGCGGCATCCCAAAACACTGCATTATACCGGCGACGGCGTGTTCATGGTGGCGGGGAAGATCGTCAGCCGTCGCGCCAAGTTCAGGCCCGAGCTGCTGTCGGAGTATGGGTCAATTTGACCGGAATCCGCGCGCATCAGCGGTGATAATCGTCCGCGAAGCGCACGATGTCGTCTTCGCCGAGATAGCTGCCGGTCTGCACCTCGATCAACTCGAGGGCGATCTTGCCGGGATTTTCCAGACGATGCAAAGCGCCGCTGGGAATATAGGTCGATTCATTTTCGTGCAGAATCTTGATCTCGTCGCCGATCGTAACGCGCGCCGTGCCGCGCACGACGACCCAATGTTCGGCGCGGTGATGATGCATCTGCAGCGAGAGGCGCCCTCCCGGCTTGACGATGATGCGCTTGACCTGGAAACGATCGCCCTGATCGACCGCTTGATAGGAACCCCAGGGGCGATGGGCCTTCAAGTGCTCTTCGGTGACGCGCGGCAGTTTTTCCTTGACGGCCTGCACCAGGCGCCGCAAGCCGTCGCCGTCCTCGCGACGGGCCACAAGAACGGCGTCGTCGCTTGCCACCACGACCAGATTTTCCACGCCGAACAGGGCGACGACCTGCTTGTTGCTCGCGACATATGAGCCGGCCACATCGACAAGCACCGCCGGGCCTTGTGTCGCGTTATTGCCCGTGTCGTGCGGCGAGAGCTGCCACACCGACTGCCACGAGCCGACGTCCGACCATCCATGATCAAAGGGGATTACCGCGGCACGCGTCGTCCGCTCCATGACCGCATGATCAACGGATTTTGCCGCGGCCCGCGCGAACGCCTCGCGATCGAGTGTCACGAAACCAATATCGCTGCCGGCCGCTGCGACGGCGGCGGCGACCGCGGTCGCGCTTTCCGGCTCGAAGAGGCGGTATTCGTCGAGAAACAGATCAGCCTGGAACGTGAAGTTTCCCGAGTTCCACAGGAAACCCCGAGCGATATAATCTTCCGCGGTCTTTGCATCGGGTTTTTCGACAAACTTGTCGATGGCAAAAACCCCGGGGCCGATCTGCCGCCCGGGATTGATATAGCCGTACTCCGTTGCGGCGCGAGTCGGACGTATTCCGAAGGTGACAATTTGCCTTTTCCGCGCCGTTGCGGACGCCACTTGGCAGGCGCCGGCAAAGGCGGTCGAGTCGGTGACGAGATGATCGGCGGCGAGCGCGACGATCACGCAATCGTCGCCGCGTTTGAGCGCGAACGCCGCGCCGGCGGCGATGGCGGGGCCGGAATCGCGACGCAGGGGCTCGAGCAGGATATCGGCTTCCATTCCGATGGCCGCGAGTTGTTCGGCAACGAGAAACCGATAGCGGTTATTGGTCACTATGATCGGCCGGCCGAATACCGCCGGATCGGCGACCCGTCGCATCGTCTCCTGGAAGGTCGAGAGCGGGCCAAGCAAGGACAGAAATTGCTTGGGCCAGCCCTCCCGCGAGGCTGGCCACAGTCGGGTGCCGGCGCCGCCGCACATGATCAAAGGAACGATCGGTCGATCCAATTTACGCTCGCGATAGGTTTGCGCATGGCTGCGCCCGTCAGAATAGCGGCAATCACGCGCTTTTGCGCGAAGAAGAAGTTTCGGCTCGAGCCGCCTCCACAACGGAAACGGCCATCAGATGCCGAACGGCCAATGCGTCAAGTCCAACTGGCGCAGCCGACTCCTAG
>JASHRY010000135.1 GCA_030037105.1 Xanthobacteraceae bacterium | reverse complement strand
ATGATGCCCGGCAAGGGCAAGATGACCGTCACCGGCAATCTGCGCGACGTGATGAAGGAATCGATCTCGGCGGCGGCTTCCTACGTGCGCATGCGCGCGGTCTCCTTCGGCATCGAGCCGCCGTTGTTCGACAAGCGCGATATCCACGTCCACGTGCCGGAAGGCGCCACGCCCAAGGACGGCCCGTCGGCGGGGGTCGCCATGGTCACCGCGATCGTTTCGGTGATGACCGGCATTCCGGCGCATCGCGACGTGGCCATGACCGGCGAGATCACGCTGCGGGGCCGCGTGCTGCCGATCGGCGGCCTCAAGGAGAAGCTCCTTGCCGCGCTGCGCGGCGGCATCAAGACCGTGGTCATTCCGGAAGAGAACGCCAAGGACCTGGTCGAGATCAACGACAGCATCAAGAGCGGTCTCGACATCATTCCGGTGTCGCGCATGGACGAAGTGCTGGTCCGCGCGTTGGTGCGCAAGCCGGAACCGATCACGTGGGAGGAGACGACGGCGAAGCCCGTCGATGTCCCCGAGGCGATCGTCGAGGAAGACTCCCCCGGCTTTACCGCGCACTGAGCGGCATCCCAGACAGGAAGCGGCGCGAGCCCTTACCGGGACTCGCCGACGGAGAGGCCTCTCTCCGCACTGTGGCGTCGCGGCACGGACGACGATATTCCCTGGACCGGATTGGCTGGCGGCACGATATTGGCTAGATTTTGCGCGCGGGTCGCGGCTGCGGCGCCGCTTGGGGCGGCATCGAGGCAAGAGGGTGGGGACTCGTGTTCAAACTCATCCATCCGCTGGTCGGATGTATCACCATTGCCCTTATCGCGGCCGCGGGCGCGGCGCCGGCGGCAGACAATTTCGCGCTCACCGGCGTCTATACGCAGAACGTTCCGTGCAAGGGCGACGGCAGCGATCCCAGCGAGCTGCAAGTGAAAATCTCCCCGGAGGAGATCGATTCCCATGTCGGCGTCTGCACCTTCCTCGGCACCAAGCGCGAGGGCAGCAGCATCGACGCGCATCTCGAATGCCAATTTCCCAGCGGACCGCTCATGGGCGAAGTCACCTTTACCATGCGGCCGGACAATACGGTTCAATTCATTGATCGCGACAAGACCTACAGCGCGATCCTCTATCCTTGCCCGAAGTGAGTGGCCGGACCGATCGCCGATGCTGCACCGGTCGTGGATCAATGCTAAGGTGGCCGTCTGGCACAGGAGGGGTCATACCATGCTTCGATACACGGTCGTTGCGGCAATGCTGGCCATCATTCTGCCGAGCGCGCCATGCCTTGCGCTGACGGCAAAGGAGAAAATGGTGACTTGCAAGTTCGGCGCCGACAACCAGAAGCTCAAGGGTGCCGCGCGCAGCGCGTTCATCAAAAGATGCATGTCCAATAAAAACGATCCGCGCGGACCCGTCGAGCCAGCCGCGCCCGGCGCCCCGCCGCCGAAGGATTAACCGGCGACGGTCGTTTTCCTCACCGCCCGAAGGCGCGCTGGCAATGAGCCGGAATCTATAATTTCATGCCACCTCGTCGCCGGCGCATGTGCCGGCTTTTGTGAGAAGGAGATCGCTCGATGAAATTGCTCGCCTATCTCCTGGCCATTATTTGCGTCATCGCCGCGGTGATGTATTTCCTGGTGCCGGCGGGCTCGTTACCGACATTCATGCCGGGTTACATCGCCGATTCGGCCCACTTTCACGCCAAGCGTGCCGTGGTCGCCGCCGTCGCCGCCATCGTGCTGTTCCTGATCGGCTGGTTTTCCGGCCGCGCGCGGGCATGACGTCCGTTCGGCTTCGGCCTTCACTCGTCGTTTCGCACCTTGCGCTGTACGCGTTCGTCAAAACGCGCCACGCTGACCACGACACGCCGATGCGTGCCGCCGCCAATCGTCTCGAAATCGTCGCGGGCTTCCACCCGGAAGGTGATGGTGCGGCTTTCCACGCGCAGAACTTCGGCAATCGCCGTGACCCGCAAACCGACCGGAGTTGCCGCAACGTGGCTCACGTCAAGATGGATGCCGAGGCTCTGATAACCCTCGGGAAGCAGGTGCTCGACGGCATTGAGCGCGGCCGCCTCGATCACGTTGATCATCACCGGCGTCGCCAGCACGGCAATGCGCCCCGAGCCGACAAAGGGAGCCGTGTGCTCGGGCCCGACAATGAGTTGCGCGGTGCCGCTGAGGCCGGACGCGATGCGCGTGAGGTCGACCATAATTGCCTTGACGTGTGTCCGATCCAGGCCCCGATGTCCAGCTTGCCAGCGACCGGCGGGCGCGGTCCAATGCGCGCATGAACCTGCCGCCGCTACGGACGCTGTTCTTCGAAGATCTCTCGGTCGGCATGACCGAGCGGCTCACGAAGACGGTCGCGTCGTCCGACGTGGTCGGCTTTGCCCAACTCACCGGCGACCGCAATCCGATACACCTGTCGGAGCACTTCGCCGCCAAAACGACGTTCCGCACCCGCGTCGCGCACGGGCTCTACACCGCGAGCCTCATTTCGGCGGTGCTCGGCACGCGGCTACCCGGGCCGGGCGCGGTCTACATCTCGCAGACCTTGAATTTTCGCGCCCCGGTCAGAATCGGCGACACCGTCGTCGTCACCGTGACGGTGGCGGAGCTGATCCCGGGAAAGTCGCGCGCGCGACTCTCCTGCCTGTGCGAGGTCGACGGCGAGCCGGTGTTGGATGGCGAGGCACTGGTCAAGGTGCCGAGCAGCGAGAAGGCGAAGGGCAAGCGGCCGCTGGTGAAATTATAGAGCATGATCCCGGAAAAGTGGAAACCGGTTTCCGAAAAGATCATCCTGGAACGGGATGACGACTCGAAGATGATACCAATGGCATTGAACGGTGATCCATTCCTGCCATCGTCCGCGAAGGCGGACGATCCAGTAAACACCGATGCTTAAATTTCCGCTGGCGCAGGAATGAGCGCAGCCAGAGCCGTGGATGAGGAGGGCGCGCCAACATTTCTTTTTTTCTTAGGGGAGAGGGTGCTTGAGCGGAGCCGAAGCCGAGCGAGAAGTCTTCAAAAAATTCGACTCTTCCCGCTGGGAAGAGGCCGTCGAGCGCCGGCAGGCGCGCGAGGTCAGATTTCGGCGATCGCTTGACCATATTGACAACTGATTGTCAGTATGACAATATAACATCATGAACGCGAAGGACGGTGCGTCCAGCAAGGCGCTGGCGCTGGTCCCGATCATCGTGGCCGACATCTACGAGCTTGCCGGGCTCCTGCGCGAGCACGGAAAGGCGATTGCCGCGACCGTCGGCCAGACCCAGGCGCGCTGGCAGGTGCTGAGCGCCGCCTCCGGCGAGCAGCCGATGTCGGTGCCGCGGATCGCGCGCCGTCTCGGCGTGACCCGCCAGGCAGTGCAGCGCATCGCCGATTTGCTGACGGGCGAGGGGCTTGCCGTCTACGCCGAGAATCCCGACCACAAAGCGTCACCGCACCTGGT
>JASHRY010000020.1 GCA_030037105.1 Xanthobacteraceae bacterium | reverse complement strand
CGCGTGAAGCCGCTCGCCGAATCGGTCAAGGCCGATCTCGTTCTGCCCTGCGATGTCGAGGACATCGCCTCGGTCGATGCCGTCTTTGCGGCGGTGAAACGGACCTGGGGCAAGCTCGATTTCCTCGTCCACGCCATCGCCTTTTCCGACCGCACGCAGCTCACCGGCCGCTACGCCGATATCACGCGCGAGAATTTCCTCCGCACCATGCTGATCTCGTGCTTTGCTTTCACCGAAGCTGCCAAGCGCGCCGCCGCGCTGATGCCGGACGGCGGCGCCATGCTCACGCTGACCTACAATGGCGGCTCGCGCGCGATGCCGAACTACAATGCCATGGGTCCCGCCAAGGCGGCGCTCGAAGCCTCGGTGCGTTATCTGGCGGTCGATTTCGGCGCGCAGGCGATCCGCGTCAACGCCATCTCGTCGGGGCCGATCCGCACGCTCGCCGGCGCCGGCATCGGCGACGCACGCATGATGTTCGCCTTCCAGCAGCGGCATTCGCCGCTCCGTCGCGGCGTCACCCTCGAGGAACTCGGCGGCGCGGCGCTTTATCTCCTCTCCGACCTCTCGACCGGCGTAACCGGCGAAATCCATTTCGTCGATTCCGGATACAACGTCATCGCCATGCCGCATCCCGACGCACTGCGCGCCGACCGGGGGCGCGATGAGGACGGCGCGAAGTAATGGCAAGCGCCTTGATCCGTTCCCCTTCGAGGCCGGCGCGGCGCGTCGAGCGCCTCGGGGTGACGGAAAACCTCACAGCTTCGCCAGATGCGGCATGACCTCGCTCTTGAACAGCGCCAGCGAGCGCAGCGCGTCGGCGAGCGGCATGTTGCCGAAGAAAATGTAACTGAGAAGATAATTGATGCCGAGCTCCTTCGTTTGGCGCTCGATCTCAGCGCGAACTTTGTCCGGCGGGCCGGCGATCGCCGTGCCGTTGGCCAGCCAGGCGTCGTAATCGACGCCGAACGGCAGGTGCAGGCCGGCGGTGGGGCCGAGCTTGTCGCGCAGCCAGGTCAAGTGCGCGACGTGGCGGTCGAGCGCCGGCTTGCCGAAACGCCGCGCCTGCGCATCGCTTTCGGCGACCACGATCATCCGCGAAATGCCGATCGCCGCTCCGCCGGGAAATTCCGCCTTGGGTTGCGCCGCGCCGCCGCGTTTTGCGAGTGCGGCGCGATAGGCGTCGATGGCGACTTTCGCGGCCTTGACCGGCCCCAAGGTCACGAAGTGCAGACCGTTCTCGCCGGCCCAGGCCGCCCCTTCGGCGTTGGTGGAAGCATACCAGAACGGCGGATGCGGCTCTTGCAGCGGCCGTAACGCGATCGGCACGTTCTCATAAGCGTAGTGCTTACCCCTGTAAGTGAGCGAATCGGTGACCAGGCCGGCGCTGAGGCACTTGAAGGCGTCGGCAAAAATGTCCCGCGAATCGGTGAACTCGACCTTGTGGTAGCGCAGCTCGTAAGGCGACACGCCGCGGCCGACGCCGACCTCGAGCCGGCCGTGGCTCAGATGATCGAGCATCGAGATTTCTTCGGTCAGCCGCAGCGGTGAGTAGAGCGGCAGAAGATAGACAAGCGGGCCGATGCGCATGCTTTTGGTCGCGCGCGCGAGCGCGCCGAGATAGACGCCCGGCACCGGGACGAGGCTCAGCGGCGTGGCATGATGCTCGGCGACGTGCAGGCAATAAATGCCGGCTTCTTCGGCCGCCCGGGCAAATCGCAACCGCTCGTCGAATAATGCCGAGAGCGGGCGCTCGCCGTGCTCGACATGATCGAAAAGTCCGATCTTCATGATGCCTCCTTCGGCGTCATTGCAGGCGCAGCGAAGCAACCCGGTTTCATGTCGCCATTTCCGGATCGCGTCGCCGCCGCGTTCCCGGCGACGACACTTACGGCTCCTGCCGCCCGCCTTGTGCCATCTTCCACGGCTCGCCGCCACAGGCGGTCTCATGCCGGAAGGCCGAACCTCTCCCCTTGCTTCGGTCGATCGTGCGCGCCACATCTGCGCGGACCATGCCCGTTCCTCCCGCCATAGAAGTCGAGCGTCTCGTCAAAATCTACAAAAGCGTGCCGGCGGTCGACGGCATCTCGTTCGCGATCGCCTCCGGCTCGATCACCGGCCTTCTCGGCGGCAACGGCGCCGGCAAGACCACCACCATCGCCATGATCATGGGGCTCGTCTCGCCGACATCCGGTCGCGTGACTGTACTCGGCGCCGAAATGCCGGGCGAGCGCCACCGCGTCCTGCAGCGGATGAATTTCGAGAGTCCTTATGTCGAAATGCCGATGCGGCTCACGATCCGGCAGAATCTGACCGTCTTCGGCATGCTCTACGGCGTGCCTGACCTCGCCGGCCGGATCGAACAGCTCGGCGAGGCGCTCGATCTGACCGATCTGCTCGATCGCCCTACCGGCCGGCTGTCGGCTGGGCAAAAGACGCGGGTGTCGCTGGCGAAATCGTTGATCAACGCGCCGGAATTGCTGCTGCTCGACGAGCCGACGGCGTCGCTTGATCCCGATACCGCCGATTGGGTGCGCGCGCATATCGAGCGCTACCGACACACGCGCCAGGCCACGGTGCTGCTCGCCTCGCACAATATGACCGAGGTCGAACGGCTGTGCGAGCGCGTCATCATCATGAAGCGGGGCCGTATCGAGGACGATGATACGCCGGCGCGGCTGCTCGCGCGTTACGGCCGTCGCACGCTCGAGGAAGTCTTCCTCGACGTTGCCCGCGGCCGCGGCGAAGAGCGCGAGGCCGCACAATGATCACCGGCGTCGAGAACGCGCTCGTCTTCTCGCCGCGGCGCGTGTCGGCGATGATATTGCGCTACTGGTATCTGCTGCGCTCGTCCTGGCCGCGCTTGTTCGAGCTCGTCTACTGGCCGACGGTGCAGATGTTCACCTGGGGATTCCTGCAATATTACGTCATGCAGAACGCCGGCTTTTTCGCGCGCGCCGGCGGCACATTCATCGGCGCGGTGCTGCTCTGGGACATCCTGTTCCGCGGCCAGCTCGGCTTTTCGGTCTCGTTCCTGGAAGAGATGTGGGCGCGCAACATCGGCAATCTGATGATGAGCCCGCTGCGGCCGTTCGAGTTCATCATCGCGCTCATGGTGATGAGCATCGTGCGATTGTCGATCGGCGTCGTCCCGGTGACGCTGCTCGCGCTCGCCTTCTTCGGCTTCAACCTCTACAGCCTCGGCTTCGCGCTGGTGGCGTTCTTCATCAACTTGATGCTGACCGGCTGGGCGGTGGGCATTTTCGTTTCCGGGCTGGTGTTGCGCAACGGCCTCGGCGCGGAAAACCTCGCCTGGTCGATCATGTTTCTGTTCATGCCGCTCACCTGCGTCTACTACCCGGTGGCGACGCTGCCCGTTTGGCTGCAGCCGGTCGCCTGGGCGTTGCCGCCGACCTATGTCTTCGAAGGCATGCGCGCGCTTCTGATCGGGCATACCTTTCGCGCCGACCTCATGCTCGATGCGTTGGCGCTCAATGTCGTGTTCTTTGCCGTCGGCGTATTCGGCTTCCTCAAGCTGCTACAAAGCGCCCGCCGCCACGGTTCGCTGATGCAGACGGGTGAATAGGGCGCGATATCGGTCACCACCCTCGTTATGTGCAACGCGGAAGGCGCAACCGCGTTGATCTATTCATAAAGGGTCGGAAAACATTCGGTTTTATGTTGACGACATGACAATCCATCCGCACAGTGCTGCACTGCAGCAAATCGGACACGGATCATCCATGGCCATCGGAGAGTTTGGCGGCGCGGCTGCCGCGTCAGTTGACAATGGAATATTGCTGTCGACGCCGTTGTACTGGCTCTACGAAACGAGCCATGCGGCGCTCAATCCCGCCCGGGCATGGGCCGATGCCACGCGATTGTTCTTCAAGAATCCGCTCAATCCATTCTACCACACCACCTTCGGAAAGTCGGTTGCCGCCGCCGCCGAGGTATTCGAACGCGCGACGCGCCGCTACGGCCGGCCGGAGTGGCGCATATCCTCGACCCTGGTCGGCGCCGAACGGGTGCCGGTGCAGATTTCCACGGTATGGGAGCGGCCATTCTGCCGGCTGCGGCATTTCGAGCGCGTGTTTGCCAATCGCCCGCGACGCCCGCAACCGCGGCTGCTCATCGTCGCGCCGCTGTCCGGTCA
>JASHRY010000134.1 GCA_030037105.1 Xanthobacteraceae bacterium | reverse complement strand
CTGGCCGTGGCGCCGGCCGTGCTCGTTGCCCAGCGCGCGCGGGTCGTCGATCTCGACGGCCCGCTGCTGCTCGCCGAGGATCGCCCCGACGGCCTGCGCTACGTCGGAAGCCTCGTCCACCCGCCCGAGGCGGCGCTGTGGGGATGAGTTGCGCACATCGGTCGCCGATCCGATTGCGGGCGAACGGCGGGCGTGCTCTCTGCTTGGCGCCGGTAGGTCTGACGATGGCCGATGATTCTCCGCAGAAATGGGATAATGTGGTCGCCGATCCCGGCGCCGGTTCGCCGAGGAAGGAGACCGACACGTTGGTGTCGCCGCCTGCGCGGCAGGAGCGGCCGGACCCGTCACCCCGCGAGTTGGCGAGCGCGTCGCCAGGCGAGCCGGACAAGAATACCGTCGCCACCGATCCGTTCGCGGCGCTGCGCGTTCTCAGCGAAGAAGAGCTGATCGCGTTGTTCAGCTAGTTTTTGTATTGTCGCGCGTCCGGACGGAAAACCGGTTCCCACTTTTCCTGGACGCGCTCCAGCGCCGTTCCTCCCTGACCGGCCGCGTCTGCGCATGCTGTGCTGCCGGCGGCGTTGGCTCGAGCGGAACCATGCCATGGCGGGCGCGTTCATAATTTGTTAACCAAAGGCGGTCGCCCAAAGCGATTCGCGTAAACGGCATGAAAGTTGTTTTTTGACGACTCGATGCGGATCGGCGACGACGCCGAGGCGAAAGCGTTGCGTTCTCCAGGTGTGCCGGGCCCTCGCGTCTTTGGTCCGCATCACATGAACTTCTGGAGGCCACGATGCACAGACTCACCGGTCCGGCGTTCATGGCGTTGTGCGTGAGTCTCATGGTTGCGAACAACGTGTGCGCCCGCGATCCGGACGGGCGCTATGCCAATTCGCCGCTCAAGCCCTGGTTCGATCAGCTCGCGAGCGGAAAAGGCTTGTGCTGTTCGTTCGCCGACGGGGTCAGCGTCCAGGACGTGGACTGGGACACAAGGGACGGCCGCTATCGCGTGCGGCTCCACGGCGAATGGATCGTCGTGCCCGACTCGGCGCTCGTGACCGAGCCGAACCGCTTCGGTCCGGCCGTGGTGTGGCCGTATCAGGATGCAAACGGCGTGACCCAGATCCGTTGCTTCATGCCGGGCGCCGGCGCCTGAAGTTTGCGCCGCGCGTCCAGGAAAAGTGGGAACCGATTTTCCGTCCGGCCGCGCGACAATACAAAGCGGGGAGCGGGACGACGATTCGAAGACAAACATCCCGCCTCTAGGCGACCAGCCGGGAGAACAGCTCCGGATCCACATTGCCGCCGGAGAGGACGGCAACCGCGATTTTGCCGGTGACGTCGACCTTGCCGGTCATCAGCGCGGCGAGCGCGACCGCGCCGCCCGGCTCCACCACCAGCTTCAATTCGGAAAAGGCGAAGGCCACGGCGGCGGCCACCTCGGCATCGCTCGCGACCACGCCGGCTCCGACCAGCGATTGGTTGATGGCAAAAGTAAGCTTGCCCGGCATGCGCGCCATCAGGGCGTCGCAAATGGTGCCGCTCAGCGCCGCGTTCTGCTCGCGCCGGCCGCTGCGAAACGAGCGCGCGTGATCGTCGAAACCCTGCGGTTCGGCGGTGTAGAGCGCCGCCGCCGGCACGCGCGCCCTGACCGCAAGGGCGATCCCGGCCGCGAGCCCGCCGCCCGAGGCGGTGACCACCACGATGTCGGGCGCGAGGCCGAGCGCGCTTAAATCCTCGACGATTTCGCGCCCGGCGGTGCCCTGCCCGGCGATGATCAACGCGTCGTCATAGGGCGGAACGAGCACGGCGCCGCGGCGCTCCGCGATCTCGCCGGCGATCGCCTCGCGGTCGTCGCGCGCGCGGTCGTAGAAGACGAGTTCGGCGCCGAGCGCGGCGGTGCGCTGCTGTTTGGCGCGCGGGGCATCGCGCGGCATGACGATCAGGCAGGGCATGCCGAGGAGCTGTGCCGCCGCCGCGACGCCCTGCGCGTGGTTGCCGGAGGAGAACGCCACGACGCCGCCCGCGCGCCGTTCGGGCGGGATCGCCGCCAGCTTGTTGTAGGCGCCGCGGAACTTGAACGAGCCGGTGCGCTGCAAGGTTTCCGCCTTGAGGAAAACGCGTCCGCCGGTCATGGCATCGAGCGCCGCCGACGTGAGGAGAGGCGTGCGCCAGGCGACGCCGGCGAGCCGCCGGGCGGCCGCATCGACGTCCGCCGCCGTCGGCAGGGTGACCGCAGCTTCCATGGCATGAACGGTAGCGCCGTCATCACCCGGCGAGCAAGACCGCCGGCGATCGAACTGAGCGCCCGCGCCCGAAGCCGCCGCGCCCGGCGCTATTGATCGAAGCGACCGGCGGCGTGCGCCAGCATGGTGTAGACCTTGCCGGTGTCGGATATGAGGTAATTGCGCGCCACGGCCGAGCCGCGATCGCCGCGCGAGACGTCCTCGAGCAGCCGCTCGAACTCGTGAATGTACTGCTCCACCGTTTGCCTGAACTCGGGATCGGCGCGGTACTTGCGGCGAATCTCGTCGAACGCCTTCTGGCCCTGGGCGGTATAAAGGCGCCGGGTGAACACGCCGCGTTCGCCGCGTTTGTAGCGCTCCCACACGTCGGCCGCCGCCTCATGGTCGATCATGCGCGCGACGTCGACCGCAAGCGAATCGAGCGAATCGACGCCGTCCTGCCGCTGCTGGCGCTCTTCGCCGCGCGCGCCCTCGCGCGATCCGGGCGGGGCAATCGAGGGATTGTCCTCGCGCGAGGCGCGCGTCAAAAGCTCGCTGAGCCAGCCGCTGTTGCGGCCGTTGCCGGCGTCTTTGCCGGCCTGACGCGGATTGAACGATGATCGCTGCTCCGGCCGGCGCGGCGGCGCGCCGGTGATGTCGGCCCGCGGCGGCCGCGCCGAGGTGCGGACGTCGCCGGCCAAAGCGGGTTCGGCCTCGCGGCGCACCGGTTCGGCGGCGTCGAGATAACGTCCGTGGCGGGCGACGATCCGGTTGAGCTCGGCCAGGGCTTCGATCTGATCGACGATGACGCGGCGCATTTGCGCGGCGGTGTCGGCGGTCTCCTGCGGCAACTCGAGAATGCCGCGGCGCAACTCCGAGCGCGTCGTCTCCAGTTCCTGCTGCATTTCCGCCGCCATCCGCTTCATGCTCTGCATGATCTCGGTGAAGCGCGCGGCCGATTGGCTGAACATCGCGTGCACCTGCGTCGCCGCTTCGTCATAGACCGCGTTCAGCGTCTCGCTCGTGCGCTTGCGCTCTTCCTCGGAAGTGGTGCGCACGAGTTCGAACTGCTGCTCGATCGTATGCACGCTTTCGTTGCTCGTCTCGGCAATGAGGCTGGCGATCTCTCTCGCCCGCGTCGTCGCCGCGTCGAGGGATTCCTCGAGCAGGCCGGAGAAGCGCCGCAGCCGCTCTTCGAAATCGCCGGTGCGGGCGTCGAGCGTGGCCACGAGGGCCTGAATGCTCGTCTGCCGCTCGCCGACGGTTTCCGCGGCCCGGCGGTTGCTCTTGTCCAGCAGTTCCACCGCCTCGGCGAGCGAACGGCCGTGCGCGCCGAACTGGATGGCGATCTCGCCGAGGTTGTTGAGTACTTTGCCCGTCACGTTGTTGAAAGTGCCGATATTTTGTTCGACCGCGGCGGTGGCAATTCCGCTCTTGCTGTTCAGTTCGTTCATGGCGGCGACGAATTCGGAAACGCGCGTCGCCATGGTCTGCTCGATCGCGTTCATGTTGTCATGGGCGCCGCTGAGCACCTCCTGCAGAAGGATGTTGGCCTCGCGCAGACGCTCGAACAACGCCGTGGTGTCGGAGCGCAGCATGCCGTGCGTCTCCAACATGTCGGCGATCGTCGCCGCGGCCGTCCGCTTCGACTCCTCGATCGCGGCCTTGGTGCCGCTGTGCAAATCGTCGAGCGTTCGCTTGATGGTCACCTTCGCCGCTTCGGTGACGCCTTGAGCGCCTTCCTGCAATTGTCCCAGCGTGCGCGTCACCGCGGCGGTGGCGTTCTGGCTCGCTTCGTTGATGAGCCGGGCGATTTCCTCGCTGTTGTCCATCATCGTCTGCGTGAAGACGAAACTCTTGGTCTCGATCGCTTTGACGGCCTGGTCGGTGACGCGGCCCACCTCGCCGGCGAATTCCTGGCCTTTGCTGGACAGCGCTTCGATCAGCCCGCCCGATTTTTCGTCGAGGATGCGGGTCATCTCTTCCATGCGCTGCGCGACGGCGCTGTTGATCGAGTCGGCCTTGCCGATAAGGCTGCGCTCGATCTCGGCGCTGGTTCCCAACAGCATGCGCCCGACATTGCCGATAGTATGCTTGAGCGCCTTGTTCGCCTCCGAAGAGGCCGCCGAGAGCGTGTGCTCAGCCTCGCTCGCACTGCGGGCGATCGCCTCGCGCGTGGCAATGACGTTCTTGCCGACGAGATCGGCGGCGTTCGCGGACGCCCTGCCGATGGCGTCGGTGGCGGCGGCGGCGCTCTTGCCGATCGTCGCACTCAGCGTGCCGGCGCTTTGATTGAGCGCGCTGGTCGCTTCCGCGACGCTGCGATTGAACGCTTCCGTCGCTGCGAGGCTGGCCGTCGTGCTCCTGCCGAGCGTTTCGGTTGTTTTGGCGGCGAGGTCGCCGAGCGCCCGCGCGGCGTCTCCGGAATTGGTCTTGATCGATTCGGAAAGCTCCTCCATCCGGCTGTTGAGCAGATCGGCGGCGGCGCGGCTGCGGACCTCGATCTCCCCGGCGACGGCTTCGGCGCGCCCGACGAGGAGGTGCTCGAGAACGCCGATGCGACTGTCGAGCGCGTTGGCAAACTCGTTCGCCCGCGTGCCGAGAGCCTGATCGATATCGTCGATGCGTGCGCTGACCGTTTCCGCGAGCTTCGTCCCGCGCGTATCGATGACGCCGGTGAGGTCGGCGATGCGCTTGTCCAACGCGGTCACCACTTCCTTGCCGCCCTCGGCGAGCGTTTTGGCGATGTCCATGACGCGGCTGGACAGCGCCTCGGTGAGCGTCTGGGTGCGGCTGTCGAGCGCTTCCTGGAAACCCGTCAGCCGCCGTTCGAGCGTATCGGATACGTCGCGCGAGCGATTATCGAACGCCTCCTGGAAGCCGATGAGCCGCTGCTCGAGCGTATCGGATACGTCGCGCGAGTGGTTATCGAATGCTTCCTGGAAGCCGGTGAGCCGCTGTTCGAGCGTATTGGATATGTCGCGCGAGCGGTTATCGAATGCCTCGTGGAAGCGCGTAAGACCCTGTTCGATCGCGCCGGAGACTTCGCTGCTGCGGCTGTCAAGCGCTTCCTGGAAGCCGGTGAGCCGCTGTTCGAGCGCGGCGGTGACCTCGCCCGCTTTGGACGTGACGCGGGCGTCGAATGTGTCGACGTAGCTGCGCATCGATTCGGAGACTTCCTGCGTGCGCACGCCGAGCCGTTCGACCAGTTCGGAGCCGTAGGTCCTCACCGTGCGGTCGAATTCGGCGAGGTGCCGGGTGATGAGATTGCCGAGCGTCGAGGAGTCGCGCGAAATCCTCTCGCCGAGCTCCACGCCCGAATGGTTGAACATTTCCTCGAACGAAGCGAGCCGCGTCGACAGCATCTCCTTGACCGCGTCGCCGCGCGCCGAGACCAGCTCGACCAGGCGCTCCGCGCTCTCGTGGAACGAGTCGGTCACCTTGGTGCCGCGCGAGACGATCGCCTCGGTGATGCGGGCGCCGGTCTGTTCGAGCCTGGTCACCACGTCGCCGCCGCGCAAATTGAGGTCGAGAATGAGCGACTCGCCGGAGGCCTTGAGCGTGCTGTTGACCTCGTCGGCCCGGGTGGCGATCGTTTCGGCGAGGCGGCTCGACGTGTCGATGATCGTGTCCGTGAGCTCTTGCGCGCGCGTGGTGAAGGTGTCGGTCAGCTCCTGCGAGCGCCCGGTCATGGTATCGAGGATGGCGAGCGATTTTTCGGAGAAGCCTTCGGTGATCCGATCGAGCCGCGCCGTCATCATGTCTTCAAGCCCGCTGGCGATTTCCGAGAACTCTTCGTGGATATGGTCGGTCTTGAAGTTGAGGCTGGTGGTGAGCTGGTCGCTGGCGGTCGCGATGGCGCGCGAGGTTTCGTCGCTCACGGCCTGCAATCGTTCGATCAGATCGCCGCCGCGATCGTTCAAATGCTGGATCATGTTGTCGCCGACGCGGCCGAGCGTGAGCGTGATGTGCTCGCCCTTCTCGGCAAGCGACTGGGTGATGCCCTGTGAGGCTTCGCTCACCTGCCGGCCCACCAGCTCGCTGATCGTGGACAGATCCTGCGTCAGATCGATATGAACGTTGCTGATGGCGGAGCGCACCTGCTCGGCCTGGGCGACCAGCGTGTCGCGCTGTTTGGCAAGTTCCTGGATCAATCCGCGGATGCGCACTTCGTTGTCGCCGTAGGTGCGTTCGAGGGCGGCGACCTCGTTCTGCACCATCGCTTCGAGCTCGCCCGCGCGCGCGAGCGCCCGCTCGACCCCGTCGCCCATGGCGGCGACCTCGCGGCGGATCGCCTGTCCGACGGTGACGATCGAATCCCGCGCCGCCGCCTCGGGTTCGGCGAGCCGCATGGCGACGTTGGCCATGGATTGGGCGATGAGGCGCAATTCCTGCGCGCGCCAGGCCATGTGAGCCACGCCGAAGAAGAAAATGATCGGCAGCAGCGCGGCGGCGCCGAGACCGATCACGATGGCCGCGTGGGAGTGATTGGGACCGAGCGCGACGTTGAGATCCGACAGGTAAGCCCAGGATAACGCGATGCACCCGATCACCCAGACGGCGGAGAAGATTGCGGCAACGAGATAGGACGCACCCGCCGGGCGGCGCTGCAGCGCGCGCAGGATCTGCCCGATCGACTGTTGATCGTCATTGGCCGCGCGAAGGCCCTGCGGCGGCGTGTCGCGAGGGCCGGCGTCGGCGGCTTCGAGAGGCTCCTCGAATGCCGGAAGAGCCGGCGCAACATGCGCGTTCGCCTCTTCGGAGCTCGAGCTCGCGGGCGGCTCGGTGACACCTTCCACCCGATCCGCCGGCTGGGCCTGATCCTGCCGGAGATTGAGGGCTTCCTGGATTGCCGACAGCGCCGCTTCCGTCGGATCCATTATTTTCTTCGGGTTGTTGGCCATGTCGGTCGTCGCCTCGCTGTCGCGCCAACGGGGTCGGCCTGAAGACCCTCAGGCCGCCCGCGCGGGCGCATGATCGTTGAGATGCTCATCCGAAAGGGCTCCCCCGCCCTCGCGTCGTGCCGCCGTAGCCCATCCTATCGATCTGGCGGATCAAAGGAAACCGGAATTGGTAACGTCCCTTTAATCATCGTTAACGGATCGGTTACCATATCCTGCCGGCGGACCGCTGGGGGTCGAAGCGTGATGCCCGGTGATTTTGCGGTCAACAATGCGGCCACCTTGGGGCCGGGAAGGGCTTCGCACCGGGTCCGCGGTTGAGTTCAGCGGGAAAGCTCGGCTCGGTATTTCCGCCCCTCGGCGGCTTTTCTTAAGACAGATAAACCCAGAATCGGGGTTTCCTCTAAGGTTCCCTTACCCTTGCCGCGAAAGAACGCGCCCCGGATTCCGGCGAAGACAACCGGATTTTACTTCGTTTTCGTTGCTCTACGCCAAGCGTTTTCGCCGCTCTACGCCAAGTTCAGGATCTTTTGAAGCACTGGGTTGGGGAGACGGCGTCATGACCGTATCGAACCTGTTGATCGCGGCCGGGCGGGAGCAAAAGCCGGCCGTCATCGACGAGAATCATCTGCGCCGAATGACGCTGGGCGACCGCAGCCTCGAGCGCGAGGTTCTGGAGATTTTTGCACGCCAGATCACCCTGATGCTCAAACGCATTGCAGGTTCCGACCTCGCGCTTGCCGCTGCCGCCGCTCACACGCTGAAAGGCTCTGCACGAGGGATCGGAGCCTGGCGCGTGGCGCTGGCCGCGGAACGAGTGGAAGAAGCCGCCGCCGGTCAACAGCGCCACGCGAGCGCCATGAACGCGGCGATCGCGGAACTCGAAGCCGCGGGTCTTGAAGTGTGCGCCGCGATCTGCGCGCGCTTTGGCGATCGCCTCGGCGACCTAAACTCGGAAACGTTGCGCGATCACGCGATTATTGATTCCGGCTGAATTCCTTGCACTGGCGCTCGGCGCCGCGAGCCGATAGAACGGGCGGCCGCTGGCCGGCGGCCGGCGCGGACGATATTTTGCCGTTCTTTGCCGGCCTGCAGCCTTCGGCCTCCCCTCCGCCATGGTCAAAATCACCTTCATCGATGCCGAAGGCACGGCGCGCACGGTCGAGGGCGAGGTCGGCTCGACGGTCATGGAAACGGCGATCAAGCACGGCGTGCCCGGGATCGAGGCGGAATGCGGCGGCGCTTGCGCCTGCTCGACCTGCCACGTCTATATCGAGGAGCCCTGGCGGCAAACGGTCGGCGAGCCGTCGCCGATGGAAGAGGACATGCTCGACTTTGCCTATGGCGTGCAGCCGAATTCGCGGCTGTCGTGCCAGATCAAAGTGAGCGAGGAGCTGGACGGGCTGACGGTGCGAACGCCGGAACGGCAGGCATAGCTGGAACGACTCCAAGCACGGCCGGCAATGCCGGCGCCCGTCCGTCCGGTATCTCCCCTTCCCCTGCGGTAGCGAGCACGCTAGACACTCGTCGCCTCATCAGCCGCCATCCAATCAAAGGCGAGTACGGATACCCCATGGGCGAACCTATCAAGACTGACGTTGTCATCGTCGGCGCGGGCCCCATCGGCCTGTTCGCGGTGTTCGAGCTTGGGCTCCTCGATATGAAGGCGCACCTCATCGATATTCTCGACAAGATCGGCGGGCAGTGCGCGGAACTTTATCCGGAAAAGCCGATCTACGATATTCCCGGCATCCCCTACACCAGCGCGCAAGGCCTGGTCGACGCGCTGCTCAAGCAGATCAAGCCGTTCAACGCGCAATTCCATCTCGGCGAGATGGTGGTGAAGGTGGAGAAGATCGGCGATCCGTTGTTTCGCCTGATCACGGATCAGGGCAAGCAATTCGAGAGCAAGGTCGTCGTCATCGCCGCCGGCGGCGGCTCGTTCCAGCCCAAGCGGCCGCCGATCCCCGGCATCGAACCCTACGAAGGCAAGTCGGTCCTTTACGCGGTGCGCAAGATGGAGGCGTTCCGCGGCAAGCGCGTTCTCGTCGTCGGCGGCGGCGACAGCGCGCTCGACTGGACCTGCAATCTCGAGCCGATCGCCAGCCATCTCACGCTGCTGCACCGGCGCAAGGAGTTTCGCGCCGCGCCCGACAGCGTCAACAAGATGATGGCCCTCGTCGCCGAGGGCAAGATCGACTTCCTGCTCGGCCAGGTGACAGCGCTCGAAGGCGAGGCGGGCCAGATCCGCAAGGCCATCGTCAAGTCCGGCGACGGCTCGACGTTCGAGATCGCCTGCGACGCCATGCTGCCGTTCTTCGGGCTCACCATGAAGCTCGGTCCGGTCGCCGACTGGGGCCTGGAACTGAAGAACAACGAACTGATCCCGGTCGACACCGCGAGCTTCGAGACCAGCACGCCCGGCATCTTCGCCATCGGCGACATCGGCTGGTATCCCGGCAAGCTCAAGCTCATCCTCTCCGGTTTCCACGAGGCGGCGCTGATGGCGCAGAAGGCGTACCACTACGTCTATCCGGAGAAGCGGCTGGTATTCCAGTACACCACTTCCTCCTCCAGCCTGCAGAAGAAGCTCGGCGTGGCCTAAAACGGGGCCAGGAAATGACCGGACTTGCAGTGGAGAGCCACGTCATGCCGCTTATGGCGCCGTTCTGCGGCGTGAAATGCTGACCTCGCTCAAATGACGAGACACGTCTCGGCCAGCTACGGAGTGCCGCCTCATGCCAACACGCTACGCCTTTGAGCCTGACCTGCCGGCAGAGGAGTTCCGCGCCGTATTGATCGCATCGACTCTGGCGGATCGCCGCCCGGCCGACGATCTCGTCCGCCTGGACAAGATGCTGCGCCATGCGGACATCGTCATCACCGCGCGGACGGATGGGCGGCTGATCGGCGTGTCCCGCGCCGTCACGGACTTCTCCTACTGCTGCTATCTGTCGGACCTCGCGGTCGCCGTTTCCCATCAGCGGCAGGGCATCGGCAGGCGCCTAATAGCAGAGACCCATGCGCGGGCCGGCGCGGACACCACCCTGATCCTCGTCGCCGCCCCGGCCGCGGAAACGTATTATCCAAGAATCGGCATGCAGCGACTGGCGAGTTGCTGGGCGATACCACGATCGAGATAGCGGCGGCCTTCCCGACGCGCCGGTTGATTCCGTCGGCTGTTTCCGCAAACTGCCGCGAAGAGATCACAGAAGGCTATAATGCCGAATTCGCCGATCACCACAAAGTGCTGCATCGCCGGCGGCGGCCCGGCCGGCGTGATGCTGGGCTTCCTCCTGGCGCGGGCCGGCGTCGACGTCGTGGTGCTGGAAAAGCATCCCGATTTCTTCCGCGACTTCCGCGGCGACACCATTCATCCCTCCACGCTCGAGCTGATGTACGAACTCGGCCTGCTGGATGAATTTCTCAAGCTGCCGCACCAGAAGGTGGAAGAGTTCAGCGCGCAGGTCGGCGACGCGCACCTGCATATGGTCGATCTGCGCCACCTGCCGACCCATTGCAAATACATCGCGCTGATGCCGCAGTGGGACTTCCTGAATTTCCTCGCCGCGCACGGCAAACGCTACCGGACCTTCGATTTACGCATGCACGCGGAGGCGACCGGCCTGATCGAAGAGGGCGGTCGCGTGGTCGGGCTTGCCGCGCAGACGCCGGACGGCGAACTTGCGGTCCGCGCCGATCTCGTCGTCGGCGCCGACGGCCGCCATTCGACCGTGCGCGCGCGAGCGGGCCTCACCAGCGAGGATTTCGGCGCGCCGATGGACGTGCTCTGGTTTCGGCTCTCGCGGAAGCAAAGCGACGAGGCCGAGACCTTCGGTCATATCGAAACGGGCACGATGATGATCATGCTCAACCGCGGCGACTATTGGCAGTGCGCGTACGTCATTCCGAAAGGCGGCATCGAGCGGGTGCGGGCGGCCGGCCTCGACGTGTTCCGCAACTCGGTGGTGAGGATGTCGCCCTATCTCGCCGATCGGGTCGCCGAATTGAAGAGTTGGGATGACATCAAGCTTTTGACGGTCGCCGTCGATCGGCTGAAGCAATGGTGGCGGCCGGGACTGATCTGCATCGGCGACGCCGCGCACGCGATGTCGCCGATCGGCGGCGTCGGCGTCAATCTCGCCGTCCAAGATGCGGTCGCCGCCGCCAACCGCCTCGCCGCGCCGCTCAAGGCCTGCA
>JASHRY010000019.1 GCA_030037105.1 Xanthobacteraceae bacterium | reverse complement strand
GCCAGCGAATTGCGCACCAGGTGGTGCCCCGGCGCGCCGATCTTGTAGGTGAGGTCGGTGCCGAGGATGCGCGCCTCGACCGTCGAGCAGGTGGAATGCAGGGCGCACTTGACGAGGCGCGCGTCGGCCTTCTCGTGCTCGCCGAACGACACAATGCGGGCGACGTTCGTTTCCCGAGCACGGCGCCTGAGCTGCGCGAAATACGCGTTGTCGCGGTCGAGCACGGCGCCGCCGCCCGGTTCCAGGCCGAGAAAAATCTCCGCCTTGGCGTCGGCGATCTTGGCGAGCGAGCCGAAAAATTCGAGATGCACCGGCGCGACCGTGGTGATGATGGCGACATGCGGGCGCGCGAGCCGCGACAGCGGCGCGATCTCGCCAGCGTGATTCATCCCCATTTCCAGCACCGCATAGCGCGCGCTCGCCGGGCAGCGCGCCAGCGACAGCGGTACGCCCCAATGATTGTTGTAGGAGGCCACTGAAGCATGGGTTTCGCCGTCCTTGGCGAGCGCAAGGCGTAAAGCCTCTTTGGTTCCGGTCTTGCCGACGGAGCCGGTGACGCCGATCACCTGGGCGTGCGTGCGCGAGCGCGCCGCGGCGGCGAGATCGCGCAGCGCCGCCAGCACATCCGGCACGACGAGCAGCGGCGCGTCGCTTGCAAACTGCGCGCGTCGAGCGGCGTCGACAACGGCGAGGCCGGCTCTGGCCGCGAGCGCCGATGCGACGAATTCGTGTCCGTCCCGATGATCGCCGGCGATGGCGAAGAAAGCCTCGCCCGGGCCGATCGTGCGGCTGTCGATCGAGAGGCCGGACACCGATTGCGGCAGCGCGCCCTGGCGCTCGGCGCGCATCGCCGCCGCCATTGCCTCGACGGTCCACAGCGCCCGCGCGTTCATGCGGCAAGCTCCTTGAGCGCGGCGGCGACCGCCTCGTGATCGCTGAACGGCACGACTCGGTCGCCGATGATTTGGCCGGTTTCATGACCCTTGCCGGCGATCAGCAGCACGTCGCCGGGGCGCAGATCGGAAACGGCCGAACGGATCGCCGTCCGCCGATCGCCGATTTCCACGGCGCCGCGCGCGCCGGCCATGATCGCGGCGCGAATGGCGGCGGCATCTTCGCTGCGCGGATTGTCGTCGGTGACGATCACCCGGTCGGCCTTGGCCGCCGCGACGGCGCCCATCAGCGGCCGCTTGCCGCGATCGCGGTCGCCGCCGGCGCCGAAAACGACGATAAGCCGCGCGGCCGCATAGGGCCGCAACGCGTCGAGCGCCTTGGCGAGCGCATCCGGCTTGTGTGCGTAATCGACGAAGATCGACGCGCCGCGGCTCGCTCCGACCAGTTCGAGCCGGCCCTTGGCGCCCTTAAGCTGTTCCAGCGCCGGGAACACCGAAGCGGGATCGCCGCCGGTTGCGATCGCGACGCCCGCGGCAACGAGCGCGTTTTCGACCTGGAACTCGCCGACCAGCGGCAATCGCAGGTGAAAAAGTTTGCCGCCATGTTCGAGCCGCAGAGTCTGTGCGAAGCCGTCCACGGCGCGTTCGACGAGCCGGATGCCCGTTCCCTCGCGCCCGACGCCGATCACCGATAGACCGCGTCTTGCGGCGGCGGCGGCGACCGCATCCGCATGCTCATGATCGACGTCGATGATCGCGGCTCCGCCCGACTCGACCAAAGCCGTGAACAGCCGCAGCTTGGCGGCGAAATAAGCCTCGAAACTTGGGTGATAATCGAGATGATCGCGGCTGATATTGGTGAAGGCGCCTGCGGCGATGTGCAAGCCGTCGAGTCGATATTGGTCGAGCCCATGCGAGGAGGCCTCGATCGCGAGATGGGTGATCCCGTCGCCGGCAAGCTCGTCGAGCGAACGGTGAAGATCGACGGGGTCGGGGGTGGTCAGCGCGCCGTAAAATTCCCCGCGCGGAGAAACGATGCCGATCGTGCCGATGCTGGCGGCACGGTGTCCGAGCGCTGTCCAGATTTGGCGTGTGAACGCGGCGACCGAGGTCTTGCCGCTCGTGCCGGTGACGGCGGCGATTGTTCGCGGTTGGCGCGGATGGAACTTGGCGGCGATCAGCGCCAGCGCACGGCGGGCGTTGCCGACCCGCGCGAACGCGGCGTTCTCGGGCAACGGCGCATCTGGCGGCCGCTCGGCCAGGATGGCGACTGCGCCGGCGGCGATCGCCGGCTTGATGAAGCGCCGGCCGTCGCTCTCGCCGCCGACAATCGCGACGAACATGTCGCCGCGCTTGACGGTGCGGCTGTCCGCCGTCACGCCGCCGACCTCAACATCGGCGTGGCGTGCGTCGACTTCGGCGTCAGCGGGCAGGATCTCGCGAAGCTTCATGGCGGCTCGACATGCGGCCACCGCCTTACCCGCTTTCCTTCGCCGAGGCCAGTATCAGCTGGTTGGCCGGCGGCAGGTCCAGGCGCGGCTCGATGCCAAGAAGCGGCGCGATGCGCGCGACCACTGCGCCGCCGACCGGCACCGCGTTCCAGCCGGACGTGGTGAAGCCGTGCGTCTCCGGCGTCGGCCGCGGCTCGTCCAGCATGATCAGCAGCAGATATTTTGGTCGGTCGGCCGGCAATACCGCGATGAAATCGGTGAGCACCTTGGTTTTTGAATAACGGCCGTTGATGACCTTGTCGGCGGTGCCGGTCTTGCCGCCGATGTAATAGCCCGGCACGTCGGCCTTTTTGGCGGTACCCGTCTCAACGTTGAGCCGCATCAGGTAGCGCATCAAAATGCTGGTCTCCGGCTTGATGACCTGTTTGCCGAGGGCGTGCGCTTGCGTCTGCGTCCGCTTGAGGAAGGTGGGTGGGATGAGAATGCCGCCGTTCATCAGCGCCGCAAATCCCATTACCGCCTGCAGCGGCGCGACCGACAGGCCGTGGCCGAAGGCGATGGTGATGGTGTTGAGTTCGCCCCAGTTCTTGGGCACGATCGGCTCGGCGCTCTCCGGCAATTCCGTGCGCAGCCGATCGAGTTGGCCCATCTTTTTCAGGAACGCTTTGTGCGCCTCGACGCCGACCGCCATCGCCGTGCGCGCCGCGCCGATGTTCGAGGAATAGGTGAAGATTTCCGGAATCGTCAGCACCCGGTGCTGGGGGTGGAAATCATGGATGATGAATCTGCCGAAGTGGAGCGGCGTGCGCGCATCGAAGGAGGAGTTCAGCGTCACCTTTCCGCAATCGAGCGCCATTGCAATGGTGAACGCCTTGAAGGTCGATCCCATCTCGTAGACGCCGGTGGTGAGCCGATTGATCCGCGTCGGATCGAGCGCCTCGCGCGGATTGTTGGGGTCGTAATCGGGCTCCGAAACCATGGCGACGACTTCACCGGTGCGCACGTCGAGGACGAGGCCGGCTGCGGCCCGCGCCTTGTACCTGGCACGTGCGGCGACGAGTTCGTCACGCAGCGCATGCTGCACGCGCAGATCGACGGCGAGCTCGACCGGGTTTTGCAGTCGATCGGTGGCGAGCCCGGCCATGTGCAGGGCGGCGAGTCCGTGGTCGTCGAGCCACTTCTCCATGCCGGCGATGCCCTGATTGTCGATGTTAACATGGCCGATGAGGTGGGAGACTTCGGGGCCGTTGGGGTAAACGCGCTTGTTCTCGTTCAGGAAGCCGATGCCGGGCAGGCCCTGACGGTAAATCTCGCGCTGCTGTTCCGGCGTGATGTCGCGCTTGAGCCAGACGAATCCGCGCCGGGAGGAAAGCCGCTCGCGCAGCTCGGTTGCATCGAGATCCGGCAGATCGGCGGTGAGCCGCTCGACCGCTTCGTCGACATCGATGATCCGGCGCGGCTCGCCGTAGAGCGAGGGCACACGCACGTCGATTGCCAGAACTTCGCCATGCCGATCGAGAATGTCGGGTCGCGCCGTCGCCACCGCATCGCCGGTGACGACGTGGTGCACGGTGTGACCGTCGGATGCCAGCCCGAACATCACCAGGCGTCCGGCGATGATGGAATAGACCACGACGAAGGCGAGGATCACCAATCCCACGCGTGCCTGTGCCTTGACGCCGCGATCGATATTGCGCCCATAGAGCAGGCCGCGGATGAGCCGCCGCCAGTGTTCCACGTGTGGAAACGATATGCCGTTGGCTATCGCGCTCATGGGTCTGGTGCTCCCGACTGGCTCTGCGTATTCGCGCCATCTGGAGCTGTCGGATTTCTTACAGAAACATCGGCCGCCGGCGGCGTTTCGCGCTGGCTTGGCGAGGGCGTCGCGGCCGGCGGCGAAATACTTCCCGTCACCGTCTCGGGCTCCTCCAGATTTTCGATCATGGAGCCGATCGGATCCCTGCTGTCGGGCTTGATGAATTGCGGCGGACGGGGGGGCAGATGATCCAGCGAATCGAATTGCGTCGGCGCGATGGGCTTGAGTTCCAGATAGCGCTTGGCCAAGGCCTCGATGCGTGCCGGATTGTCG
>JASHRY010000133.1 GCA_030037105.1 Xanthobacteraceae bacterium | reverse complement strand
GCGAGGCGCCCGACCGGGCGAAAGCTCAAGCGGCCCTGTGATCCGGCTTTATTCGGCGTAGCGCAACCTAGTGTGCACTGCAAGAAAATAGGATGTGATCACCCCGCGCGCGGTTCCGCGCCGCCGGCGACCTGATCCGCCAACCGCGCCAGACTTTCGGCCTTGCCGAGTACGATCAGCACGTCGAAGATTCCTGGGGAGGTGGTGCGACCGGTGAGCGCGGCGCGCAACGGCTGGGCGACTGCGCCGAGCTTGGCGCCTCTGCGCTCGGCAAACGCGCGCATGATACGTTCGGTCGCCTCCCGCGTCCACGGCTCGGTCCCGGCAAGTTCGGCCATAAGGTCATGCAACAACGCGTGCGCTTGCGGCGTGAGCAGCGCTTTGGCTTTGTCATCCAGGGGAATGGGTCGGGCCGCGAGCAGGAAATGTGCTCCCTCGATCAGATCAACGAGCGTCTTGGCGCGCTCCTTCAGGCTCGGCATCGCCGCCAGCCATTGCTGGCGCAATCGCGGCGTCATCTTTGCGGCGATCGCGTCCCCGCCGGCAAGATGCGGCAGGAGCCGATCGATCGCACCGAGCAACGCCGCGTCGGCGCTGGCCCGGATGTAATGACCGTCGAGGTTCTCGAGCTTGGCAAAATCGAAGCGCGCCGGCGAGCGGCCGATCTGCGGCAAATCGAACGCCGCGATCATCTCCGCGGTGGAAAATATCTCCTGATCGCCGTGGCTCCAGCCGAGCCGCACCAGATAATTGCGTAACGCCGCCGGCAAGTAGCCCATGGCGCGATAGGCGTCGACACCGAGTGCGCCGTGCCGCTTGGACAGTTTTGCGCCGTCCGGGCCGTGGATCAGCGGAATATGCGCCATCGTCGGCACCGGCCAGCCGAGCGCGTCGTAGATCTGTTTCTGCCGCGCGGCATTGGTCAGATGATCGTCGCCGCGGATGATGTCGGTGACGCCCATGTCGTGATCGTCGACGACCACGGCGAGCATGTAGGTCGGCGTGCCGTCCGAGCGCAGCAGCACGAGATCATCGAGGTTCTCGTTCTGCCAGACGACGCGGCCCTGGACCCGATCCTCGATGACGGTTTCGCCGGAAAGCGGCGCTTTGAACCGGATCGCGGGCTTGACGCCCGGCGGCGCCTCGCTCGGATCGCGGTCGCGCCAGCGGCCGTCATAGAGCCTGGCGCGGCCTTCGCGGCGCGCCAATTCGCGCATTTGTGCGAGCTCTTCGGGGGTTGCATAGCAACGATAGGCGCGCCCGGCGGCCATAAGCTGCTCGACGATTTCGCGGTGCCGTGCCGAACGGGCGAATTGATAGAAGGGCTCGCCGTCCCAGGTGACGCCGAGCCAGGTGAGCCCGTCGAAGATCGCATCGATCGCAGCCTGCGTCGAGCGCTCGCGGTCGGTGTCCTCGATGCGCAGCAGCATCTTTCCGCCGCGACCGCGCGCGTAAAGCCAGTTGAACAGCGCGGTACGCGCGCCGCCGATATGCAGAAAACCGGTCGGCGAGGGGGCGAAGCGGGTGATGACGGCCATGTCCGGTCTTGATCCTCGCGGGCGCGTGTCCGTGTAGCACAGCCTGAAGACGTTTCATGACGGAAATCCATCGGCGGCAAACTCAATGATCCTCTTCGGCAAGGGCAGGGCGAGCGGGCTTGACCGCGCCGGCCGATTTGTTCAATCCGGGGCGCGCCGCAAGCGGCGCCGCGGCGATTTGGCAGTGATTCGTCATGGCGGTTACGGAAACGGCGGCACGGGAAGCGGGGCAGGATTTCATCCGCGACATCATTCGCGCCGATCTGGCTGCGGGCCGGCACACTACGGTCGTCACCCGATTCCCGCCGGAGCCGAACGGCTATCTTCACATCGGCCACGCCAAGTCGATCTGCCTCAATTTCGGAGTGGCGGAGGAATTCGGCGGCCGCTGCCATCTGCGCTTCGACGACACCAATCCGACCAAGGAGGAGCGGGAATACATCGATGCCATCGAGCGCGACGTGCGCTGGCTCGGTTTCGATTGGGGCGGGCATCTTTATCACGCCTCCGACTATTTCGAGCAGCTTTACCAATGGGCGGAGCACCTCATCCGCGCCGGCAAGGCCTATGTCGACGACCAGACGCAGGAAGAGATGCGGCTCGCGCGCGGCACCTTGACCGAGGCCGGAACCGACAGCCCCTATCGCGGGCGCAGCGTCGCGGAGAACCTCGACCTGTTCCGCCGCATGCGCGCCGGCGAATATCCGAACGGCGCGCGCGTCCTGCGCGCCAAGATCGACATGGCCTCCGGCAACATCAACCTACGCGATCCGGTCCTCTACCGCATCATCCACGCCGAGCATCCGCGCACCGGCACGACATGGTACATCTATCCGAGCTACGATTTCGCCCACGGCCAGTCGGACGCCATCGAGGGCGTCACCCATTCCATCTGCACGCTCGAATTCGAGGATCATCGTCCGCTCTACGACTGGTTCCTGGAAAACCTTCCGGTGCCCTCGCGGCCGCGCCAGTACGAGTTCGCGCGGCTCAATCTCTCCTACACGGTGCTGTCGAAGCGCGTGCTTACCGAACTCGTGCGTGGCGGCCGGGTCGGCGGCTGGGACGATCCGCGCATGCCGACGCTCGCCGGGCTGCGCCGGCGCGGCGTGCCGCCGGCGGCGATCCGCGATTTCATCAAGCGGATCGGCGTCGCCAAGGCCAACAGCGTCGTCGATGTGGCGATGCTGGAATTTTCCATCCGCGAGCACCTCAACAAGACGGCGCAGCGGCGCATGGCGGTGCTGCGGCCGCTGAAAATCGTGATCGAGAACTATCCGCAAGGCCGCGGCGAGGACGTCGAGGCCGTCAACCACCCCGAGGACGCGGGCGCCGGAACGCGGCGTGTCCGCTTCGGCCGCGAGCTTTTCATCGAGCGCGACGACTTCATGGACAATCCGCCGAAGAAATTCTTCCGCCTGGCGCCCGGCCGCGAGGTGCGGCTGCGTTATGCCTATTTCATCACCTGCCGCGAGGCGGTGAAGAACAAGGCCGGCGAGGTGGTCGAGCTGCGCTGCAGCTATGATCCGGCGACCCGCGGCGGCAACGCGCCCGACGGCCGCAAAGTGCAGGCGACGCTGCACTGGGTTTCGGCGACGGACGCGGTGCCGGCCGAGATACGGCTCTACAATCCGCTGTTCCTGCGTCCCGATCCGAATGCCGGAGATTTCGCCGCCGACCTCAATCCGAACTCGCTCGAAATCATCGCCGATGCCCGCGTCGAGCCGGCTTTGGCCGGAGAAAATTCCAAGCATGCCGTACAGTTCGAGCGACAGGGTTATTTCTGTCGCGATCCGGACTCGACGCCGGATCGGCTCGTGTTCAACCGCACCGTCGGATTGCGCGATACTTGGGCCAAGGTTTCCGGCAGCGCCCGCTAAAGCGCGACCGGAAAAGTGGGAACCGGTCTTCCATCTGGCAGCCTCAGCTTTCCACACGCTCACTCGCCAATGCACGCAGATCGTGTACTATGACGGCATTCTCATTGAGCGCGTGGGCGAGAGGCGCGCGGTGGCAGGCGAGGGCAATCCGCAAAGTCGCGCGCGGGCCGGCGCGCGGACTTGGCCGGTCGGAGGAACGCGGCAAGCGTGGGGCGCGGCGTGGCCGAGCCGCGAATTCGCCGTCCCGGCGCGGCTTCGCGAATGGGCGGCGGCGGAGGTTGGTGCCGGCCGCCTGCTGCCGTGGTTCGCCGTCGCTTTCGGCGCCGGCATCGTCCTCTACTTCGCGGCGGAGCGCGAACCGGTCTGGTGGGCGACGGCGGCCTTGGCCGCGGTCGGCGCAGTCGCCGCTTTGCTGGTGCGCCGGCGTCCGGTCGGCTTCGTGCTCGCGCTCGGTTTTTTCGCCATAACCGCGGGCTTTGCCGTCGCCACGCTGAAAACGGCGCTGATCGCGCATCCGGTGCTGCGGTTCCCGGTTTCGGGCGTGTCGCTCGCCGGCTTCGTCGAGCTGCGCGAGGAGAGTCAGAAGACCGACCGCTTCATCATGCGTGTCGAACGGATCGAGGCCGGCCGTCGGATGCCGGAGACGCCGCAGCGGGTGCGGCTTTCGGTGCGCCGCGGCATGGCGCCGCCCGCCGGCGCCTTCGTCGAGCTGAAAGCGCAGCTCAATCCGCCGCTGCAGCCCCTTAAGCCCGGCAGTTATGATTTCGCCCGCGACCTTTATTTTCAGCGCATCGGCGCCTCCGGCTTCGTGCGCGGCGCCATCAAAATCACCGCGCCAGCGGCGGCGGCCGGCGTGCGGCTGCGCGCCAACGCCGTCGTTCAGGGGCTGCGCGACGCCATCGACGCCCGCATCCGCTCGGTCGTGCCGGGCGATCCCGGCGCCATCGCCTCAATGCTGATCACCGGCAAGCGCGACGCCATTGCCGCCAATGTCTACAACGCGATGTTCGTGTCCGGCATCGGCCACGTGCTGTCGATCTCCGGCTACCACATGGCGGTCGTCGCCGGCGTCGTGTTCTTCTTCCTGCGCGCGGTGTTGGCGCTGATCCCGGGCGTCGCCGAGCGCATGCCGGTCAAAAAATGGGCGGCGCTCGCCGCGCTCGGCGTCACCGCTTTCTATCTCGTACTCTCCGGAGCCGAGGTGGCGACGCAACGGTCGTTCATCATGATCGCGATCGTGCTCATCGGCGTCATGCTCGACCGACCGATCCTGACGCTGCGCACGGTCACGATCGCCGCGCTCATCGTCCTGTTCTTCGCGCCCGAGGCGGTCGTGCATCCGAGCTTCCAGATGTCATTTGCGGCGACGCTGGCGCTGGTCGCCGTGTACGCCCGCGGCCTGCCCCGGACGCGGGCCCGCGCCGACACTTCGCTCGGCGCCCGCGCGGCGCTCTGGGGCGTGAACGAGATCATAAGCCTCATTTTCGCTTCGTTGGTCGCTGGCCTCGCCACCACGCCTTATGCGGCCTACCACTTCCACCGCCTCGCGCCCTACGGCGTATTGGCGAACCTGCTCGCCATGCCGATCGTCTCCGCCTGGGTGATGCCGATGGGCCTTGTCGGCATTCTCGCCATGCCGTTCGGCTTCGATGCCGAGTGTTGGCGGCAAATGGGCTACGGCATCGAGTGGATGGATGCGGTCGCGCTCTGGGTGGCGGGCCTGCCCGGCGCATTCGGCCGCGTCAGCGCGTTCGGCACCGGGCCGCTCCTCCTGGCGACCGGAGGCTTGCTGGTGATCGGGCTGTTGAAGACGCCGCTGCGCTGGTTCGGCGGATTGCTCGCGCTCATGGCCGTCATCTTCGCGGCGCGCACGCCCGCGCCGGACGTCCTTGTTGCCGGCGACGGACGCACCTTTGCCGTGCGCGGCGCCGACGGCCTGCTCGCCTTCCATCACAGCCGCGACACGTTCGCGATGCGCGAATGGCTTGCCGCCGACGCCGACGGCCGCGACGTACGCGATCGCGGACTTGGCGCGGGCATCGTCTGCGATCCGTCCGCCTGCATCGGCAAGCTCGCCGACGGCCGCCTCGTCTCCTATGTGCTCAAGCCCGATGCGTTCGAGGAGGATTGCCAACGCGCCATCCTCGTCGTGACCACGCGCGAAGCGCCGCCCCATTGCGCGGCGATGGTGGTCGGGCGCCATCTCTGGCGCGCGCGCGGCGCGCTGGCGCTCTATCGCGACGGCTCCGGCTTTTCGATCGAAGCCGCGCGCGCCCAAGGCTTCGACCGTCCCTGGGCACCGGCGACGTTGGCACCGGCTGCGCTTTCCCGCGCTGTTCCGACTTCGATGTCCCCTGCAGCCCGGCCGCGCGACGCGACGCCGCGGCGCGAAAACCTCGAAGCGGACGATTGAGCGGATCAATACCGCCGGAACAGCCCCACGAGCTTGCCCTGGATGCGCACGCGGGTGGGCGGCAGGATGCGCACTTCATAGGCTGTGTTGGCGGGCTCGAGCGCGATCGAGGCGCCGCGGCGCCGGAAGCGCTTGAGGGTCGCTTCCTCGTCGTCGATCAAGGCGACGACGATGTCGCCGTCGAGGATGCCAGGCTCGATCATCGAATCGCCGCGCACTTCGAGGGGGGAATGCTCGCCTGTGCTGAGGAGGTCCGGCGGCATATTGATGGTGTGGCT
>JASHRY010000132.1 GCA_030037105.1 Xanthobacteraceae bacterium | reverse complement strand
GACTCAGCAGACCCCCTCCCCAACCCTCCCCCTTTCAGGGGGAGGAAAGAGTGGGCCGTTTTCTTCTTCCTCCCCCTGCAAGGGGGAGGATCGGGGCACACCGCCGCGCGAGCGCGACGGTGCCCCGAGGAGGGGGTCGCGGGCCGCGCGCTGGGCGGAGTACTCTTCAGTGATTCCAGGCACTAGCCTGGTTCCAGTGGACATGAAAACAATGTCGTCGTCATTGCGAGGAACGAAGCGGCGAAGCAATCCGGCAAGCCACGTGAACGTCTTGGATGGCTTCGGCGTTACACGCCTTACGGCGCTTCGTACTTGACAATGAAGGCATCTCCGCACTCTGCCGATGCATAATCCCCCGCGCATTCTCATCGTCGACGACAATGAGACCAACCGCGACATTCTCCGCACCCGGCTGCGGCCGCAGGGCTATGAACTCATGGAAGCGGCCGACGGCGAAGAAGCCCTGTCGGCCGCCCGGCAACACCAACCGGATCTGATCTTGCTCGACGTCATGATGCCGAAGATCGACGGCGTCGGTGTGTGCCGGGAGCTGAAATCGGATGCCGGCTTGCCGTTCATCCCGATCGTTCTGGTGACGGCGAAAGCCGACAGCAAGGACGTCGTCGCCGGGCTCGAAGCCGGCGCCGACGAATATCTGACCAAGCCGGTCGATCAGGCGGCGTTGGTCGCCCGGGTCAAGTCCATGTTGCGGATGAAGGAATTGACCGACCAAGTGCGCGCGCAGGCCGCCGATCTTGCCATTTGGAATCGCACGCTCGAAGAGCGCGTGGCGCAGCAGCTCAAGCAGATCGAGCGCATGGACCGCTTGAAGCGATTTCTGCCGCCGCAAGTGGCTGAGTTGATCCTCTCCTCGGGCGACGAGCGCGTGCTCGACAGCCACCGCCGCGACGTCGCCGTGGTCTTTTGCGATCTGCGCGGCTTCACCGCCTTTTCTGAGACGTCGGAGCCGGAAGAGGTGATGAATATCCTGCGCGAATATCACGAAACGGTCGGCGCCATCATCCATAAATTCCAGGGCACGATCGAGCACTTCGCCGGCGATGGTCTGATGGCGATGCTCAACGATCCGTTGCCGTGCCCCGAGCCGTGCGTTGCCGCGGTGCGCATGGCGACGGAAATGCGCACCGCGGTCGCCGATTTGACCGCCAAATGGCGCAAGCACGGCTTCGACCTCGGTTTCGGTATCGGCATCGCCCATGGCTACGCCACGCTCGGCCGCATCGGCTTCGAAGGCCGGTTCGACTATGCCGCCATCGGGGCGGTGCCGAATCTTGCTTCGCGTCTGTGCGAGGAGGCAAAGGACGGGCAGATTCTGATCGACGGCAAGGTCCGGGCGGCGGTCGAAGCCATCGCCGAGCTGGAGCCGCTTGAGGACCTCGAGCTCAAAGGCTTCCACCGGCCGGTCAAAGCGTCCAACGTGCTGGCGATCGCCACATAGTCCCGATCATTTGCCTGCCCAAATGGCCGCCGGCGTTGCCGTACGGCTGCCCTGATCGGGCGCCGCATTCGGAGACTCTCGCGCAGAGTGCGTTCGCGATCGCGCGCGATGATGACCCGATCTTCCCGCCCTGATGCGCGAGCCAAGCTTGCCATATTTGCGGTTCAGGAAACCGTAAACCGGGAAGTGGGAGAATTCGCGCGGAGCGGAGGGGTAGGGCGCGCTTGGGCCTTTTTGGGCTTTCCATGACATTGAGCGACGGCGTTCATGAATCGGCCTTTGGTCGCGTCCGCAACCCCTTTGGCGGGCGGCGGAGGGAGAAGGAGTTCGTCGCACCGACGGCGGTGCAGCCCCGGCGTCGCCGCCGCGGCGGATCGTGCGCGATCGGGCTGATCTGCGGTCTTGCCGGCATAACGCTTGCCGGCTGTGGGACGAGCGATGGGCCGATCTCGTTGTTCCTCGATGCCGGCCGCTACTCGGCCTATCACTGCAACGACCTGATCGCGGAGTTGCAAAATTTGCGCAAGCGCGAAAAGGACCTGCGCGCTCTCATGGATAAAGCAAACGAGAGCGGCAGCGGCGTCGTGATTGGCGCGCTGTCCTATCGCACCGAGTACGCGACCGTGCTGGGCCACGAGAAAATCGTCCAGCGCACGGCGGCTGAGAAGAACTGCGCGCTTGTGCCCGGCTATCAGAGCGACCAGACCATCCGTTGACGGATCGTCCTACCGGCCGCTCGTACCACGCTCATGACTGGAAATTCCGGAATCATGGATTGACCGGGGACCCGGCCTATGGCCGTTCGGGAGAACCTGGCATACATGTCTCGACAGCGGGAACGGAGGAACGGGCCGTGCCGGGGGAAGGCCGGGCTTCGCCCGCGTCATGGCAGCGGACGTTGCGAATTCGGAGAGGACGTATGAGCTGGTTACCCGACAAGGACCCGGTGCTTGGCGACAAGAAATCGTGCGACGCGCTCGAGCTGATCATTGTTCCGCGCGTGCGTGACCTCGGCGATGGCTTTTCCGTGCGTCGCGCGCTGCCGCACGGCCGACGGCAGATGGTCGGCCCGTTCATCTTCTTCGACCAGTTGGGGCCGGTGCAGTTCATGGCCGGCCAGGGCATGGATGTCCGCCCGCATCCCCACATCGGGCTCGCGACCGTCACCTATCTGTTCGAAGGCCGCGTCATGCATCGCGACAGCGAAGGCAATGCCTTGGAGATCACGCCGGGAGCCATGAATCTCATGACCGCAGGGCGTGGCATCGCCCATTCCGAGCGTACGCCGGCAAACTTGCGCACGGATGGCAACGGGTTGTTCTTCATCCAGAGCTGGATCGCGCTGCCGCGGGACCACGAGGAAATGGGGCCGACGTTCCAGCATTTCGACGTCGCGAGCCTGCCGACGATCGAGGATGGCGGCGTGCGCGCACGCGTGGTCGCCGGCTCGGTCTTCGGCCAAAAATCGCCGGTCGGCATGGTGTCGGAATGGTTTTATGCCGAGGTCCTGATCGAGGCGGGCGCGAGCGCGCCGCTCGATGCCGACCATGAGGAGCGCGCCATCTACGTGGCCGAGGGCGAGGTCGATATTGCCGGCGACAGGTTCGAAGCGCCGCGCCTTCTGGTGTTTCGCCCCGGCGACCGCATCACCGTCAAGGCGACGCGCCGCGCGCGGCTGATGTTTCTCGGCGGCGCAGCCTTGGAAGGTCCGCGCTATATCTGGTGGAATTTCGTCTCCTCGCGCAAGGAGCGGATCCAGCAGGCGAAGGAGGAGTGGAAGACAGGAAAATTCGCGTTCGTTCCCGGCGACGAAAAGGAGTTCATTCCGCTTCCGGAAACGTAAGCCGCCTTTGCCGCCTCAGAGCGCGACGCGCCACAGCCGCAGCGCATTGACGACGACGCTGACCGAGGAGAGTGCCATTGCCGCCGCGCCGATCGCCGGCGACAGCAGGATTCCGAACAGCGGATAGAGCGCGCCGGCCGCGATCGGCACGCCGGCGGCATTGTAAAGAAAGGCAAAGGCCAGGTTTTGCCTGATGTTGCGCATGGTCGCGGCGGAAAGCTCGCGCGCGCGCACGATGCCGGTGAGGTCGCCCTTGACCAGAGTGACGCCGGCGCTCGCCATGGCAATGTCGGTGCCGTTGCCCATGGCGATGCCGACGTCGGCGGCGGCGAGCGCGGGCGCGTCGTTGACGCCGTCGCCGGCCATGGCGACGATGCGGCCGGCGCGCCGCAGCCTCTCGACTATGGCGCTCTTGCGCGCGGGCGGCACCTGCGCCTCGACCTCGGCGATCTGGAGTTTCTTGGCCACGGCGAGCGCGGTGGTGCGGCTGTCGCCGGTCAGCATCACGATCGCGATGCCTTGCGCGTTGAGCGCCGCGAGCGCGGCCGGCGTCGTCGACTTGATCGGATCGGCGATGGCGATGAGGCCGGCAAGCTTGCCGGAGATGGCGACGAAGACGACCGTCGTGCCGTCGCCGCGCCGGCGTTCGGCCTCCTCGTGCAGCGCATCGGTCGCGATGCCGCCTGCGGCGAGAAATTCGGCATGGCCGAGCATGACGCCGCGGCCGTCGACCGTGCCGCGGACGCCCCGGCCCGCCGCCGATTCGAAACCGGCGACAGGGCGAGGCGCGATGCCGCGCTCGGCTGCCGCGCCGAGGATGGCGGCAGCGAGCGGATGCTCGCTCGCGCGCTCGACGCTCGCGGCATATTGCAGCACCGCGTCTTCGTCAAAATCCTGCGCCGGCATCACCGCGATCACCTTCGGCTTGCCTTCGGTCAGCGTGCCGGTCTTGTCGACGACAAGCGTGTCGATCTTCTCCATGCGTTCCAAAGCCTCGGCGTCCCGGATCAGGATTCCGGCGAGCGCCGCGCGGCCGACGCCGACCATGATCGACATCGGCGTCGCCAGGCCGAGCGCGCACGGGCAAGCGATAATCAGGACGGTGACGGCGGCGACGAGCGCGTAGGCAAAGCGCGGCGGCGGTCCGAAGGCCGCCCAAGCGAGGAACGCAACCAGCGCCGCCGCAATGACCGCTGGCACGAACCAGGCGGAGACCTGATCGGCGAGTCGGGCGATGGGCGCGCGCGAGCGCTGCGCGGCCGCAACCGTCTGCACGATGCGCGCGAGCATGGTGTCGCGGCCGATCTTTTCCGCCCGCATGACGAAGCCGCCGCTTCGGTTGAGCGTGCCGGCGATGACGCCGGCGCCTTGCTCCTTGGTCACCGGCATCGATTCCCCGGTCACCATCGATTCGTCGACCGCCGATCGGCCCTCGACGAGCACGCCGTCAACCGGAATTCTCTCGCCCGGGCGAACGCGAAGGCGGTCGCCCACGGCGACCGCCTCGAGCGGCACGTCTTCGTCGCTGCCGTCCGGGCGCACCCGGCGCGCGGTGGTCGGCGCGAGTGTCATGAGCGCGCGGATCGCGCCCGAGGTCGAGGCGCGGGCGCGCAGTTCAAGAACCTGGCCGAGCAGCACCAGCACGGTGATGATTGCAGCGGCCTCGAAATAGAGTGCTACGCCGCCATGGGCGTCGTGAAACGCCGCGGGAAACAGTCCGGGCGCGAGCGCCGCAACGACGCTATAGAGATAGGCCACCCCCGCGCCGAGCGCGATGAGGGTGAACATGTTGAGATGATGCGTGCGGAGCGATCGGCCGCCGCGCACGAAGAACGGCCAGCCGCCCCAGAGCACCACTGGCGTGGCCAGCACGAGTTGCACCAGATTCGACACGGCGTGCGGCAGCGGCGCAAAGCCGAAATGTCCTCCCATCTCCAATACCGCGACGGGCGCCGCCAGCACGGCGGAGATCCACAGGCGGCGGCCCATGTCGGCGAGTTCGCCGCCGTCCTCGGCGCCGCCCGCCTCTGGCTCGAGCGCCATGCCGCAGATCGGGCAGGAGCCCGGTCCGACATGGCGGACCTCGGGATGCATCGGGCAGGTGTAGATCGCGCCGCCGGGCGCGCCCGCCGCCGTCGCGCCGGCATTTTCCGGATATTTTTCCGGCTCGGCGACGAACTTATCGCGGCAATGCGCCGAACAAAAATGGTGGATGCGGCCGTGACGGTGATGGTGAAAGGGGCTCGTCGCCGGATCGACCTTCATCCCGCACACCGGATCGACGGCCACGGTCTCGGCGCTATGGACGTGTGCGGAATGGTCCACGATCAACCTACTTGAAACGTATACCCGGTACGGGTATATAGCAGGCATGCGAGCCAATGCCAAGGCGGCGGTGCTCAAGCGGCTCAGGCGCATCGAAGGCCAGGTGCGCGGGCTCTCGCGCATGGTCGAGGACGACCGCTATTGCATCGACATCGTCACCCAGCTCTCGGCGGCGCGCGCCGCGCTGCGCCGCGCCGAGGAGGAGATCCTCGCCGACCACGTCGCTCATTGCGTCGAGCACGCGATCGCATCCGGCAACAGGACCGAGCAGCGGCGCAAGGTCGCGGAGTTGATCGGCGTTCTCTCGCGCAGCGACCGATGAGCCGCCGTCAACGGGCGACGAGCCGCGATCCCGCGCTCAGTTCAACAGCTTGATGGCGCCCGCCGGCAGATTGAGCGTCGCCGCTTCATTCGACGTCGCGCGACGAATTTCCAAAATCGAATAGCTGTAAAGCTCTTGATTGAGCAGGCGCCGTTCGATCTCGCCTCGCGCCTCTATTTCGCTTCCGGCGGACACGCCGTAGCACAGGCGCATCGTCGTTCCGTCATGATCGGCAAACGAAACAGTGGTCACGAACGGCACGTACATCGCGCTCACCCATTGTCGGCTCGTCGCCATCCAATCGGCCAAACTTTAATAAAATATGACCGGCGTAAAACGACGGCGCTCCAGTGACTTAGCCGAGTTCGGCGCGCGCCAGCGCCGCGCCTCGGGCAAGCGCGGCGAGCTTTTTTGCGGCGACCTCGCGGCGCATCGGCGCCATGCCGCAATTGGTGCAGGCGATGATCTTGTCCTTGGGCACGTAGCCGGCCGCTTGCGCCAACACCGCGGCGATTTCCCCCGGCGTCTCGATCCGATCAGTGGCGATGTCGATGACTCCGACAAGCACGTCCTTGCCGTCGAGCAGTTCGAGCAGGCTCATCGGCACGCGCGAGTTGATGCATTCGACCGAGACCTGGTCGATCCGACTCCGCGCCAAGGCCGGAAAGAATGTCTCGTATTGCCGCCATTCGGGCCCGAGCGCCGCTTTCCATTCGATGTTGGCGGTAATGCCGTAGCCGTAGCAGATGTGAACGGCGCTCTTGCAGGTGAGGCCCGCGACCGCGCGATGCAGCGCCTCGATCCCCCATCCGGCGGCATCCGCCATATAGACGTTGAAGGCTGGCTCGTCGAACTGGATCACGTCGATGCCATCGGCGGCGAGCCCGCGCGCTTCCTCGTTGAGCAGGGCGGCAAAGGCCATCGCCAGCTTCACCCGGTCGCGGTAATGGGCGTCGGCCACGGTGTCGGCGACGGTCATCGGGCCGGGCAGGGTGAACTTGAGCTGCCGCCGCGTATGGGCGCGCGCGAGACGCGCTTCGCGCGCGTGCACGCGCGAACGCAGCCGCAACTCGCCGACCACGGTCGGGCACATCGCCTTGTAGCGATTGGCGCGGATGCCCATTTCGACGCGCCGTTCGAAGTCGATGCCGTCGACCGCTTCGAGAAAGCCGTGCACGAAATGCTGGCGCGACTGTTCGCCGTCGCCGACGATGTCGATGCCGGTGTCTTCTTGCAATTTGATCGCGAGCAAGGTGGCGTCGTCCTTGGCGGCTTCGAGTTCCTCGCCTTGGAGACGCCAGGGCGCCCAGAGCCGGTTCGGCGCGGCAAGCCAAGCCGGTTTCGGCAAGCTGCCGGCGAGCGTGGTCGGAAATAAGGACACGGCGGCGACGTTTGTGGACATGGCATGGACCTCGGCCTCGGGCGATGGGGTTGATCGCACGCAATTGCCTTAATGTTCAGAGCATGA
>JASHRY010000131.1 GCA_030037105.1 Xanthobacteraceae bacterium | reverse complement strand
AATGTCTTCCGCTTGCGCGTCGCTCGGCGCGACCACCGCCACGATCGGCTCGCCGACGAAGCGCACGACGCCGGATGCCAGGATCGGCTGCTCGACCGACACATAGCCGAACTTATGCAGCACCGGGTTGATCGGCTTCACTGCCGCAAGTTCGGCCGCCGTAATGACCATCGCGCTGTCGGGTGCGGTGATCTTCTCGATGCGACCGGCGGCGACGGGACTGCGCACGAAGCGGACGCGGTGCGCCGCAGTGAGATCGGCGGTGAAGCGGCCGCGGCCGGTGAGCAGCGTCGGATCCTCCAGCCGGCGGATCGAACGCCCTACCCACGTCAGGCCCGAGCCCTTGGTCGGCGCAGTCATGCCAGCGCCCGCTCCAACGCGCGCCGGGTCACTGCGCGGACCAAGTCGAGCCGGAATTCGGCGTCCGCATGCATGTCCTCCAACGGCTCGACCGCCGCCGCGGCCGCTTCCGCTGCGGCACTAAAACTGCTGCCATCCGGCTTGCAGCCGGCAAGGGCAGCTTCCGCCTCGGCAATGCGCCGCGGCCGGCCTTCGGCGCCGCCGATGCCGATCCGGGGCTCGGCAATCACGCCGTCCTGCAGCCGGAAAACGGTCAGCGCCATCGCCAGCGCGTAGTCGCCGGCGCGACGGCTGAATTCGTAAAAGCCGAAGCGCGCATCCGGCGCGAGCAACGGCAAGCGCGTCTCCAGCAACAACTCATCCTCGGCGAGCGCGGTCGCCATCATGCCGGCGAAAAAATCGTCGGCAGCGATGACGCGCCGGCCGCGCCGGCTCAGGGCAACGATGTCGGCGTCGAGCGTCACAGCGGTCAAGCACCATTCCGAGGCCGGGTCGGCATTGGCGAGACTGCCGCAGAACGTGCCGCGCAACCGGATCGGATAATGCGCGATGTTCGAGGCAACAAGGGAAAGAAGCGCGCCCGTGGGCCCAGAAACCACCGGACGATGAAACGCCGCATGGCGAACGCACGCCGCGATTGACAGCGCGTTGCCGTCGACGGTGAGCCGATCGAGACCGCTCGCCGCATTGATGTCGATGAGATGCGCCGGCCGCGCCATGCGGAAGGCCATCATCGGCACCAGGCTTTGACCGCCGGCAAGAATGCGACCATCGAGCGGGGCGAGCTCGGCGAGCTTGCTCACTACCTCTTCGACGGTCTTTGGTGCGTGATAGGCGAACGGCGCCGGTTTCACCGGGTCAATTCCTCTTCCGCACAGGCTTTCACAATCGGTTGCATGCTAGGAATTATGCTCCTTCGTAGTCAACGCGAGGCGCCGCGTCCCAGGATCACGCCCTTCAGATAGCGGCCGTAGGCGTGCTCCACCATCGCGGACGGAGTCCGCCAGCAACGCAGCGCATCGATTCCTTCGTGCCGGAAACAGATGTTGCAGGACACGCAGGCGACCCTGCCGCGACGACCTTGCGCGATCTTGTTCGCGAGATCGGGCTCGCGCACGAAGGGACGCGCCATGGCCACAAAATCGGCGTCGCCGGAGCGAATGACCTCGTCCATCACCTGCGTCGATCTCACGCCGCCGACCAGGATCACCGGAATTTCCACGGCCGCCTTCGCGGCGCGCGCAAACGGCCGATAATAGGCTTCGGCAACCGGCCGCGAAACAATACGGTGCAGCATGCCGTCGGCGATTGCTTGCCACCGGCCGACGCCGGCATAGGGTTGGATGTTCTCTCGATAGGACGTCATCACGCCATAAGTGGCTTCGAGGCCGTCGAGACCTTCGGCTGCGAGTTGCTGCGCTATGGCAAGGCCGTGCGCCAGCGTCAGGCCGTCGGCGACGGCATCGGCGACGCCGAGGCGCGCGGTGATGGGAAAATCAGCGCCGGTCGCGCGGCGCACGGCACGATAGACTTCGAGAATGAACCGAGCCCGCCTTTGCGGGTCGCCGCCCCAGCGATCGTCCCGACGGTTGGCGAACGGCGAATTGAACTGCGACAGCAGATAGCCGTTGCCGGAATGAAGATGAATGCCGTCAAAGCCCGCCCGCTTCGCGCGCGCCGCCGCGGCGGCAAAGTCGACGATGACTTTTTCCACCTCGGCGTCCGACATTTCCGCCGGCGGACGCGCGAAGATGGCGTTGGGAACGATCGAGGGAGCCAGCGGCACCATGTCGGCGATGAGCGACTGGCTGCCGGCGTGGCTCAGCTCGGCGAAGATGATGCCGCCATGCCCATGCACGGCTTCAGTGACCCGGGCGAGCGGGCCGATTCGGCCGTCGTGATCGAGGCCGAGCTGTCGAGGCTCATATTGGCCGCGGGGCTCTACATAAATGTGTCCGGTGACGATGAGGCCGACGCCGCCGCGCGCGAGATCGGAATAGAGCCGGACCAAATCCTCGGTCGCCTCGCCGCGGTCCGTCGCCATGGTCTCGGACGTCGCCGCGCGGATGAGCCTGTTCTTGAGCCCGAGCCGGCCGATCCTTCCCGGCGCCATGAACGCGAGGTTCGTAGCCGACATGTCCAACGCCCGGCTCACGTTCGCTCTTCTCGGACGTAGGGCTGACCCAAGGCCGCCGGTTCGCCGGAGCCGATCCGCCCGTGAAATCCCTGCCAGACCATCACCGCGAGCGTAGCCAAGTAAGGCGTCATCAGCATGAAATATTCCGGCACACGTATGCCGGCAGCCGCAATCTGCGGAATCAGCGCCTCGATGCCGCCGAAAAGGAGCGCCCCCGCCAGCGCACGCCACGGATACCAGCGCGCGAAGATCACAAGCGCAACGGCGATCCAGCCGCGCCCGTTGGTCATTCCCGCTATCCAGATCTTGGCACTGCCGACCGAAAGATACCCGCCGGCGAGACCGACCAGCGCCGATCCGACGACGACCGCGGCGAACCGATACAGATAAATATTAAGGCCGGCGGCGTCGGCCGCCTCCGGGCTCTCGCCGACCGAGCGCAACCGCAGGCCCGCATTGGTCCGGTTGAGGAAATAAGTAACGCCCAGGAAGATGGGGATGGTGAGATAGACGACCACGTCATGCATGAACAACAGCCGGCCAAGAATTGGCAGTTGCGACAGCGGATACAACGGCAAATCGTGCAGTCCGGGGATGGTGTGGTTCGACCAATTTGCCACCGTGCCGACGAGATTGGTCATGCCTTGACAGAAAAATACGAGCGACAGGCCGGCGATCACCTGATTGACCCGGAGCAGCACGACCAGCACCGCGAAAAGCACCGAGACGACGGCGGCGGCGATCATAGCCACGGCGAGTGAAAGCAAAGGATGGCCGCCAAAGGAGAGGTAAGCGCCTACTCCCGCCAGCGCGCCGACCAGCATGAGCCCTTCGGCGCCGAGCGAGAGCACGCCGGAGCGCTCGCCGATGATCAAGCCGAGCGACGCCAAAGCGTAGGGGACCGCCAGCGAGGGAAGATTGACCAACCAGCTCAGCACGACATCATGCACGGTCGAACTCAACGTTGGATGCGAAGACGGTGACGAATGAAAAATTCCGAGGCGGCGACGCACATGACGATGATCGCCTGGATCATCTGCACCATCGAAAACGGTATCTGATAAAAAATCTGGAAGCTCTGACCGGTCACGAACAGCATGGCGATCAGGACGGCGACGACGGCGGCGGCGGCGGCGTTGTTGCGCGCCAAAAATGCGATCAGGACCCCGGAGAAGCCGTAGCCTTCGAAGAAGCCCTGGGTGAGCCGTCCTTCGCTGCCGGAGGAGATGGCGAAGCCGGCAAGCGCGGCGAGCGCGCCGGAAATCAGCACTGCTGCCAGGACCACCGATTGCACCGGCGCGCCGACGAGCCGCGCCATGGCGGAATTCGCGTAGATGAACTTGAGATAAAAGCCGAAGCGGCTCTTCTCGGCGAGCCACCAGACGATCAAGGCGAATAAAAGCGCGAGCGGCAGCGCCGCGTTGATGAAGCCGATATCGGGCAATCGTTCCGCGCTGGTATATTGCACCGAGTGCGGATAGGCATCGGTCGGGTCCTTCCAGGCGCCGTAGAGAAGATCGTAAAGGAAGTAGGTTGCAACGTAATTGAGCAGAAGCGTCGCGATAATCTCGTTGACCGAGAATCGCAGCTTGAAGAACGCCGGTATGGCGATCCAGGCCATGCCGGCCAGCATCGCGAACAGCGCCATGAGCAGCAATCTGAGCGGCTCCGGCCCGATCTGATAGATCGAGACCGCAGTCGCGGCGATCCCGCCCCACACCATCTGACCCTCGAGGCCGAGGTTCCAGAACCTTGCACGAAATCCAATCGACGCACCGATGCCGACGAGAATAAGCGGCGCAGCCTGAACGAGCACGGCATGGAAGCTCTGCACGTCGAACACGTTGTCGGCGAATTCGCTGACAAGATCGAAGGCCGGCACTCCGGCAACGATCAGGATGGCCGCGGAAACGAGCATGCCGACGACGATCGAGCAGCCGATAGCGATAGCCTGCTTCCAGGCCGGCATGTCGAGCCGCACTTCCAGAATGAACCGGGGAAGCGACAGACGGCCGCCAAGCGAAAGGTCGCCCACTGCCGGCAACGGCCGCAAAACCGCATTGTGCTCACGCATGGTCCACCATAGCACGGCCCACAGCCTGACGGTCGGCGGGTGCAGCGAACTCCGCAACGATGCGGCCACGCGTCATGACTCCGATCCGGTCGGCGATGCTGAGAACTTCGTCGAGGTCTTCGCTGATCAAAACCACGGCGGCGTCGGCATCGCGGGCTTCCAACAGCCGCCGGTGCACCGCCGCGCAAGCGCGAATATCGAGCCCTCGGCTCGGGCTATGGGCGACGATAATCGACGGCGCACGGCTGAATTCGCGGGCAAGGATCAACTTCTGGGCATTGCCGCCGGACAAAAGTCCGGCGCGCTGCCACAGGCTGCGCACGCCTTGCAGCTCGAATTCCGCCACTGCGGCTCGGGTCGCACGTGTCATGCGCGTACGGTCGATCCGCGCCACCGATCCGAACCGCCCGTCGTGAATGAAGCCGATCGCGAAATTGTCGACAATCGAGAGGGACGAGGCGAGACCGAAGGATTGGCGATCCGCGGGCACGGCCGCCATGCCGTGGTTGCGGCGCTGCCGGGGCGTCGCATTGGTGACGCTCGTCAATGCCGGCGATCCGGGCTCCTTGATCTCGATGCTGCCAGCGCTCGGCAGGCGTCCCCCCACCAGCGCTGCCGCCAGCTCGGTCTGTCCGTTGCCGCCGACGCCGGCGATTCCGTAAATTTCGCCGGAGCGGACGAAAAAGGTAGCGTCGACGAGCGGCGTGTAACCTTCGACCGTGCTGCTGGCGAGCCCAGTCACGACCAGACAAGGTTCGCCGGCTGCTTTCGTCGATCGGCTGGGGGTGACAACGTTCGAGCCGACCATCAGCATGGTGAGTTCATCGGCGGTTGCGTTCTGCGCATCGAGCGTCGTCACGGTCTTGCCGGCGCGCATGACCGTCACCTTGTGCGCGAATGCCTTCACGTCGCGCAGTTTATGGGTAACGAGAACGACCGCCGCGCCGCGCTGCGCGATCTCACGCACCGTCGCAAGCAGGCGATGCGTCTCGTCCTCCGTAAGCACCGCCGTCGGCTCGTCGAGAATCATGATGCGCGCGCCAGCAACGAGCATTTTGATAATCTCGAGCCGCTGTTGCTCCGCGATCGACAGACTGTCGACGCGGCGGGCAGGATCGAGGTCGAAACCGAGGGCGTCGGCCTTTTCCCTGATTTCCCGCTCGATCGCCTTCTTGCCGCTGCGGAACGCCCCGCGCGGATTGGCCAGGAGAACGTTCTCGGCAACCGTGAAGCTTTTCACCAGCTTGAAGTTTTGGTGAATCATGCCGATGCCGAGCTGCGCGGCTTCGCGTGGGCCGGAAAACCGGCACAGAGTGTCGCCGATCCTGATGGAGCCGGCGTCCGGGGAATAAAGGCCGGCGGCAACATTCATCAGCGACGACTTGCCGGCACCATTTTCTCCCAACAACGCGTGGACTTCGCCGTACTCGACGCTCATTCGGGCGTCGTTGAGCGCAAGGAAATCGCCGAACGATTTCCTGATAGCGCTGAGCTCGAGCGCTGGCGCCATGATCAGCAGGAGTTCCCGTGCGGTCGGGGCGGCGGCGGCGCGTCGTCGCCCCGCAGTCTGGTTAGTGTTGGGCCGTGAGGACCCCTTTCACGTACCAATCCATCTTCCACAGATCGGCGTCGCTTGGGATCTTTCCGGCAGCGATCCGCTCTTTGCCGTCGCGATCGACAATCGGACCGGCAAAGACGCGCTTGGTCCCCTTGATGATCTGTTCGCGAACCGCCATCACCTTGTCGACCACGGCCTTCGGCACGACCTTGTTGCAGCACGCGATATCGGTGCCGCCGCCGGCGATTCCCGGGAACGAGCCATAGGGATCGGGAGTCCAATTGCCGGCCTCGATTTTCTTGAGCTCGGGAACGAAGTAGCGATCCCACACCCATACCGACGAGCACAGCGTCGCCTTGGGAGCGAACTCGCTCAGGTCGCGATCGTGCCCGGTGCCATAGACGCCGCGCTCTTGCGCCACGATCTGCGTTGTCGGTGTGTCGATGTTCTGTCCGAGCACGTCGGCACCCTGATCAATCAGGGCCGTAGCGGCAGCCCGCTCTTTCACAGGGTCATCCCATGCGCCGGTGAAGATGGTATAGACCGTCGCCTTAGGATTCATCGCCTGAGCGCCCAATGCGTAGGCGTTGATAGTCCAATTCACCAGACCCAAGGGATGTGCGGTGACAAAGCCAAGGTGACCGGATTTGGACATCGCTCCGGCGACCATGCCGCAGAGATATTGGCTTTCATATGTGCGGCCATAAACAGAGCCGAGATTGGGGCCATGATAAATCCCCGACACGTCGATGAAGGCGACCTTCGGGTTTTGCGCGGCGAGCTCCTTGAAGGCGTCGGAATAGCCGAACGAGCTGCCGAGAATGATATTGTAGCCGCGCTCTATATAACGCTCCGCGGCCGGCTTGATCTTGGCGGCGTCGTCGGGGATGTTCTCGACATAGGGAATGGTGGTGTGTAGCTCCTTCTCCATCTTCATCCGTGCTTCATCGATCGCCTGCTGCCAACCGCCGTCATTTCTGGCGTTGAGGTAGATCCAGGCGATCTTCGGCGGACCCGTCAAAGTGAATGCGGCTGCTGGGCCTGTGAAGGCCGCGAGCAAAACGGTAACAACGAGGAGTCTTCCCAACATTTTCGCCCTCCCGATTTCAGCGCCGGTTGCGATCAAACTTGCCATCGGCTTTCCGCTAGCGCTGTGAATACCCGCAAAGCCTGTGGCGGATATCAGTGACGCTCAAAAATGTTACATTTATTGAAATTACGCAAGCCGCGTTATAAGACATTTTCTGGCTCAAATGCCGGTTGGGCAGGCATTTCCGCCCGCCGGCGGCGCCAGCGGGGCCGCGCGGAATGCGCTGATCACCCGGATCATGGCGTAAGGAGGACATGATGGACACTTTTGTATACGGCGAAAGGCGGACCCTGCCGGAGGGCTTCAAAGAATTCCTTGCGGTCGCAGATACGGCGATCGTATCGATCGATCTTCATCAAGGCCATTTGGCCGACACGCCCGACTGCCCCTGCCCGGCGCCCCGCGCGCGCGAGGTGGTGGATGGAGTGAACCGCTTTCACGCCGCTGCCCGCGCCCTGGGCGTGCCCGTCATTCACGTCAAAAGCGTGCTGCGCCGGGATGGCAGCGATGACGTCAATGGCCTCAAGTCCGCTTGGCGCTTCGTGTTTCCGCTTCACGTCGGTCCGATTCCCAATTCCGATCAGCACGCCATGCAAGGCAGCCGCTGGACGCAATTCGTCACTGAAGTCGCCGACACCGACCAGGTGGTGGAAACCAAAAAACGCCTCTCGGCCTTCTATCCGACCGATCTCGATTTTCTCCTGCGCAACATGGGCATCAAGCGGCTCGTGCTGAACGGCTGCATGACCGATTGCTGCATACTCAACAGCGCCTTCGACGCCAGCAACTTGGGCTATCGCGTCACGGTGGCGCAGGATCTTGTCCGCGGCACCAATGCCGAGATGGAGGACGCGGCGCTGAAAATGGTCTCGTTGCACATCGGACTTGTCGCCGACAGCCGCGATCTCATTGCCGAATGGCGCCGACAGATCGACGCCGGCAACGCCCCGATCCCGCGCATGAAGTTTGCGCGAGCCTGATCGCGGGTTTTGTCCAGACGGCGGAGAGTGCAGACGCGTTGCGTCCGGTTCACTCCCGCTTGAGGTTGAACCACAGCGTTCGCACTTTCTTCCTGCTGTGGTTCCAGAACCGGTGCGGGCGACGGGAACTGTAGGCGATGAGATCGCCGCCCTCCAATTGATAGGAGACGCCGTCGACCTCGACGGTCAGCTCGCCTTCGAGGACGTATCCATACTCGAACCCGTCGTGGGTGACCGGCTTTTCCGCATTGCCGGTATGGGGCGCGTATTCGTTGATGGCAACCGACACGCCGCGCGCACGGTCTTCGCGCAGCCGCCGCCGCACCACGTGCTGTGCGGTTTCGACGGCGTGCCGGTCGGACGCACGCACGACCAGCTTTTCATCCGACGCCGGCTCGCAAACGATCAGGTCGGACATGGTGACCCCGAGGGCACTGGCGATGACGACGAGGGAACCGATCGACGGGGACGCGCGTCCACGCTCCACCAAGCTGAGCATGGAAGGGCTGAGATTGGTCACCGCGGCGAGCGCCTGCAGAGTCATGGCGCGCGCTTGCCGCAGTTTGCGAATGCGCAAGCCGATGGCGGCAAGCATGCTCGCCGTCATATAGGCGGTCGCCGCGGGAACGGCCGTCTGAGCCGACGCGGCCTGTGCGTCCGCGTCCCAATCGACGGAAGCTTCTTCGTCGCGCGACCGCAGATTTCGAAGGGTTCGGGAAGGCATCGTTGCATCACCGGCTGTCGTTCGATATTATTAAAAAATATTCAGCATAGCTACAATCGTCGCCAGGGAGGCGCAACGCGCGAAAATAGAAATAATCGATCCTCTGGGCTCCGGGCAATGCAAATTGTGCTCAAGCCCTTTCCATCCCACCACGATCAATCCGCCCAGGTACCGCAATGAAAATCATCGACCTTACGCATCTGATGAACGCGCACACGCCGGGCTGGGTCGGCTATGCCGGCAATCAAATGTATTACGCGCAGAACCTACAGACCAAAATGATCGTCGCCCAGCGGATCGATACCGCGCTGCATGTCGGCACCCATATCGATGGCGCCATGCACGGCACCGATGGCATGGGCGACATGGCCTCCTATTCGCTGGATTTTCTGGTTGGACCCGGCGCGGTCGTCGATATTTCGCAGCACATGGACGACTGGGCGGTGATCACCCCCGACATGATCGAGGCGGCGCCAGTGGAGGTCAGAGAGGGAGACATCCTCATTATCCGCACCGGCTGGAACCGCTATTGGGAAGGCCAGCCGCAACAAGACCTGGTGCGCTATTTCTGCATGCATCCCGGCGGCAAGATCGAGCTGCTCGAATGGATGCTGAAAAAGAAGATCAAATGGTTCGGCATTGATTGCGGCTCCGCCGACCATGCGATGAACACCTCGATCCGTCACATGCGGCCAGACATCGCCAAGCGCTTCGAGCAGAAAGTGGGAAAAAGCTGCGAGGAGTTCTTCGGCGAATTCCGCTACATCCACAAGAAATCAGGCCGCCGCGTTACCGAGAACATCTTCCCCTTCCACAGTTACGCGTTTTCCGAAGGTTTGATCCATGCCGAGAACATCGGCGGCGACATAGAGACGGTGCTGAACCGACGTTTCGTCATTGGCGCCTTCCCCTGGCGCTATCAAGGCCTGGAGGCGTGTCCCTGCCGCATCCTCTGCTTCGCCGATTGCGGCGAAACGGTCGAGGCCGTCGGTGACGCCGCCAAAGCCATCCTCCCCCGCGGCAATTAACCGGGACGCTGCAACGCAATCGCTGCTGCGCCCGCGCGGCGGGCATGGTAGGAACCGAAGCCGGGTCAGGAGAGCAAGTCGAACAGCGGGATAGGGAGCAAGACCATGCGCGCTCATGCCATCGTCGTTCTTGCCGGTGCGCTCTCCTTGTTGGCGGCCATGCCGGCGGCGGCGCAGGATACGATCAGGATCGGCGAACTCAACAGCTACAAGAGCGAGCCGGCCTTCCTCGAGCCTTACAAGAAGGGCTGGGAGATGGCGGTTGCGGAGATCAACAAATCGGGCGGCGTCCTAGGAAAGAAGCTCGAAGTCATCTCCCGTGACGACGGCGCCAATCCAGGCGATGCCGTGCGCGTCGCCGACGAGCTTTCGATCGGAGAAGGCCTGAACATCCTCTGTGGCACCTTCCTCTCCAATGTCGGCCTCGCAGTGACCGAATTCGCCGGCAAGAGGAAAGTCTTCTTCCTCGCCGCCGAACCGCTGACCGACAAGATCACCTGGGCGAATGGCAACCGCTACACCTTCCGCCTGCGACCTTCGACCTACATGCAGGTGGCGATGCTTCTGCCCGACGCGCTGGCGGCGAAGAAGAAGCGGTGGGCGCTGGTCTATCCGAACTTTGAATACGGGCAGTCCGCCGCCGCCGCGTTCAAGACGATGATTAAAGAGCGCCAACCCGACGTGGAATTCGTCAGCGAGCAGGCCACTCCGCTCGGCAAGATCGACGCCGGTGCGGTGGCGCAAGCGATCGACGACGCCAAGGCCGACGCCATCTTCAGCGCCTTGTTCGGCGGCGACTTGACCAAATTCGTGCGCGAGGGTGACACCCGCGGCACGTTCAAGGACCGCGTCGTGGTCGACCTGCTCGGCGGCGAGCCGGAATATCTCGATCCGCTCAAGAACGAAGCGCCGGTCGGCTGGATCGTCACCGGCTATCCTTGGGGCGAAGTCGCCACGCCGGAGAACAAGGCTTTTGTCGCCGCCTATCAGAAACGCTACCACGACTATCCGCGGCTCGGCGCCGTCGTCGGTTACCTCACGATCAAGTCGCTGGCCGCCGGCATCGCCAAGGCCGGGTCGACCGACACCGAAAAGCTGGTCGATGCCTTTCGCGGCCTGAAAGTGGACGGTCCCTTCGGACCGTTCGTCTTCCGCGCCAGCGACCACCAAGCGACGATGGGCGCCTTCGTCGGCAAGCTCGCTTTGAAGAACGGCCGCGGCACGATGGTCGATTTCAAATATGTCGATGGCGCGAGCGTGCTGCCATCCGACGCGGAGGTGAAAAAGCTGCGACCGGCCTCGGCGGATTGAGCCAATCAGCACTCTTTCCTCGATGTCCCCGCGACCGCCCTCTCCGCAAGGAGAGAGCGAGCGCCACGACGAAGTCGACAACGAGCGATGACGCATCTGCCGACCTCTGATATCGTCGCTGCATGAACTGGGAAGGCCTTGCGTTTCAGGCCCTTGACGGCTTGGCCTCGGCGTCCGGCCTGTTCTTCGTCGCAGCCGGACTTTCCCTCATCTTCGGCGTCACCCGCATCATCAATATCGCGCATGGCTCGCTCTACATGCTCGGGACCTACATTGCCGTCAGCCTGGTGACGGCAATGGACGGTGCGCTCGGCTTCTGGGGTGGCATTCTCTTGAGCGCGATCATCGTCGGGGTGATCGGCGCCTCGATCGAGATTCTGCTGCTGCGTCGTATTTACTCCGCTCCCGACCTGTTCCAGCTTCTTGCCACCTTCGCGCTGCTCCTGGTGATCAACGATGCAGCGCTGTGGCTTTGGGGACCGGAAGATCTGCTCGGCCCGCGCGCGCCGGGCCTGGGCGGCGCCATCGAAATCCTCGGCCGGCGCCTGCCGAGCTACGACGCCTTCCTCATCATCATCGCGCCGGCTGTGCTCGGCGTGCTGCACGTCGTCTTTGCGCGCACGCGCTTCGGCCGCCTGGTGCGCGCGGCGACCGAAGACCGGGAAATGCTCGGCGCGCTCGGCGTCAATCAGTCGGTGCTGTTCACCGCCGTGTTCGCTCTGAGCGCCTTGCTCGCGGGTCTCGGCGGCGCGCTGCAGATCGCCCGCGAACCGGCCAATCTCGGCCTCGACATCACCGTGATCACCGACGCATTCGTCGTGGTCGTTATCGGCGGCATGGGCTCAATCGTCGGCTCCTATATCGCCGCCGTGCTGGTCGCCGAGGTCAAGGCCCTGTGCATCGGCATCGGCCTGGTCACGATCGCTGGATACTCGATGAATTTTTCCAAGCTCACGCTGGTGGCGGAGTTTTTGGTCATGGCGATCGTTCTGATCGCCCGGCCGCAGGGCCTGCTGGGACGTCCGCAGCGCGCAGCGCGCGGTCCCGGCGCGGTCGAGGCGCCGATCCGGCCGGCTTCCCGCCCGCTCGCGATCTTCGCCGGTGCCGTTCTCATCGTGCTGTTATTGCTGCCGCTGCTGGCCCGTTCCTCGCCCTATATTCTGGTGCTCGGCGTCGACGTGCTGATCGCGGTCTTGTTCGCGACCAGCTTGCATTTCATCATGGGCCCGGGCGGGATGCATTCCTTCGGCCATGCCGCCTATTTCGGGCTCGGCGCCTATGGCGCGGCTCTGGTCGTGAAGTGGTTCGCCACGCCCATGGGCGTGGCGCTTGCCGCCGCGCCGGTCGCGGCGGCGCTCGGCGGGCTTCTGTTCGGCTGGTTTTCGGTGCGCCTATCCGGCGTTTATCTCGCCATGCTGACGCTTGCTTTCGCCCAGATCGTCTGGTCGATCGTGTTCCAGTGGCAGGATCTTACCGGCGGATCCAACGGCGTGCTTGGCATCTGGCCGAGCGTTCCGTTCGACCGGCTCTCCGCCTTCTTTCTGCTCACGCTTGTGCTCGTCGTCGGCGGCGTTCTCCTGCTCCGCCGCATCCTGTTCGCGCCGTTCGGCTATGCCATGCGCGCCGGGCGCGATTCGCCGCTGCGCGCGGAGGCGATCGGCATAGACGTGAAACGGGTGCACTGGCTCGCCTTCGCGCTTGCCAGCACGGTATGCGGCGTCGCCGGCGGCATTTTCGCCTTCGCCAAGGGCTCCATATCGCCGGAGACGATCAGTATCGGCCGCTCCATCGACGGCCTAGTCATGGTGCTGCTCGGCGGCATCCAGACCCTGTCCGGCCCGATCGTCGGCGCCGCGGTGTTCGCCGTGCTGCGGGATCTGGTCATGCAGCAGACCGAGTATTGGCACGCGCTCCTGGGCGGCATCATTCTTGTTCTGGTGCTCGCTTTTCCCGCCGGACTCGCCGGCTCGTTGCTGCGGCTTGCCGCACGCTGGCGCTCCTCATGACCGAGCTCGCCGTCAGCTCGCTGTGCAAGAGCTTCGGCGCCGTGCGCGCGGTCGACGACGTGAGCTTTGCCGTCGGCACCGGCGAATTTCTGGCGCTGATCGGTCCCAACGGCGCCGGTAAATCAACCTGCTTCAACACCATCAACGGCCAGTTGGTCCCCGATGCCGGCACCATCCGCTTCGACGGAAGCGACATCGCCGGCTTGCCGCCGCGTCAAATATGCCGCCGCGGCATCGCCCGCACCTTCCAGATCGCCGCCACCTTCGGCTCGATGACCGTCATCGAGAACGTGCAGATGGCGCTCATCGCCCACGCCCGCGAGACTTATGCGCTGTGGCGGCGCGCCGGATCGTATCACCGCGCGCGCGCTCTGGAGCTTCTGCGCCAAGTCGGCATGCACGCGGCGGCGGACCTGCCCTGTCGCGAGCTCGCCTATGGCGACGTCAAGCGCGTGGAACTGGCGATCGCGCTCGCCAGCGACCCGCGGCTCCTGCTCATGGACGAGCCGACCGCGGGCATGGCGCCGCGCGAGCGCAATGACCTGATCGCGCTGGTCAAGACGCTGGTGGTCGAGCGCGGTGTCTCCGTGCTTTTCACCGAGCATTCCATGGACGTGGTGTTTGCCTTCGCCGACCGCATCGTGGTGATGGCGCGCGGCCGCTTGATCGCCGACGGCGACGCCGAGGCGATCCGCAGCGACCCGGTGGTGCGGCAAGTCTATTTTGGCAGCGGGCGGACGTTCGAGCGCGAGCGCACGGCGTCATGACCGTGCCGCCCGCGCTCGCCGTCGAGCACCTCAACGCCTGGTATGGCGCGGCGCAGATTCTCTACGACGTGAGCTTCACCATCGACCGCGGCGAAGTCGTGGCGATGATGGGAAGGAATGGCGCCGGAAAATCGACGACCATCAAAGCGGTTATGGGGCTCTTGCCGCGACGCAGCGGCATGGTGCGCCTCAACGGCCGCGACGTGTCCGCTCTTAAGCCGTTCGAGATCGCCCGCTTGGGGCTGGGATATACCCCAGAGGACCGCCGCATTTTCTCCGATCTCACGGTTCTGGAGAATCTCGATGCCGGACGCCAGAAGCCGCGTCAAGGCGCCGACGGCGTGCCGGCGCCGGTATGGACGCCGGAGATTCTGTTCCGACTTTTTCCGAATCTCGCCGAGATGCGTCACCGCCTCGGCGGCCGCATGAGCGGCGGCGAGCAGCAAATGTTGACGATCGCACGCACGCTCATGGGCAATCCGCTGGTCGTTCTCCTCGACGAGCCGTCCGAAGGCATCGCACCGCTGATCGTGGACAAGATCGCCGACACCATCGTGGAGCTGAAAAAGCGCGGCTTGTCGATACTGCTTTCGGAGCAGAACGTCGGCTTCGCCGAGATCGTATCGGACCGGGCCTATATGCTGGAGAAAGGCCAGATCCGCTGGGCCGGCACCATGGCCGAGCTGGCGGCGAACACGGACCTTCAGCGCGGCTATCTGACGGTGTGATGCTGCCTCGCATACAGGGGCAACAATATTTGATCGCAACCACGCAACGGGGGCCAAGCAGAAATGATCTACGTCTATGGCTATCTCTGCATTGGCGCGCTGATCCTTGTGTTTGTCCTGGCGGATCATATTTGGAAAATCCCCAAAAAAACGGGGGGCTGCGATGCCTGATGACAGCCGGATATGGCGAGTCGGAGATGCGACTGTGACGGTCAAAGAAACCAAGACAGAGGCCGAGACCGAAGCTAAGCCTTCGTGATCTTATCGATCCATTGCTTCAAAACGCGCACCGGAAATCCGGCGCCATAGCTCGCCGCCACGGTCCGCTTCTCATGGCCTAGGATGGCCCAGCGCACGTCCTCCGAGCAGCCGGCGGCACGCAACCTATCAGCCGCCCTATGGCGCAGCGAGTGGACCACCTTGGCCCGATCGACGATGCCACAGTCCCGCAGGAATCTGTTCAATCGTTTCGAGGCCGCATGGGCATTGGCATCAAACAGCGGCTTCGTGATTTTGCTCGGCAGATACTTGAGCATGCTCGCCGGCAACGGCACGCGGCGCAAGCTCTGTTCGGTTTTGGTGCCGACGATGACGTAGCGGTAACCTTGCTCCGTCGCCTCGCTATGGATTTCAAGCGCCTCGCTCAAGCGCATGCCGGTGGCGGCGAGTAGACGGAACAGCAATGCGTCGTTCGCGTCGAGTCCGCTCAACAACTTCATGCACACCTTGATATCTGCGTCGGATAACGGCAGTCGGCGTTCGGCGTCGGACGCCTTGGGCACGATCGACGAAAACGGATTGAACTTGAGCTTGCCTTCCTTTATCGCCAAGTTGCACGCCGCGTTGAGCCATCCGATTTTCTTCGTGATGGTCGCCGATTTCAGCCCTTCCACTTGAAAGTGCTCAACGAGCTTGCGGCCGTCGTCACGGGTCGCATCCTTCAATGGTCGATCGACCAGGGAGCGATACAGCGCCCACGTGTCCCGCGCTTCGCGCTCATAGTAGCCCGTGACGGCGGCATGGCGCAGGTAGGTCTCAATGATCGCATCGTCGTCACCCTTGCTCGGCAACCTCTGCCGCTGGCCTTCGGCTTCATCAAACATTTCGAATTCTCGGTCGGCGGACAACGGCCCTCGGGCAATGAGGCGCCGGCGCACGAAGCCGTTAGGCTCGATCCTGATCGGGTTTTCGTCGAGATAATGCAACTCGGTTGGCGTCGCATAGATGCGCTCGCCGTTGAGGCCGGTATGGAGTCCGGGCTGGTATTGTTGCGCCCAAGTTGTCTCTACATGGGGCTTGGCGACCATTTGGACGGCCTTATGTTGCGCGATCAACGGCAGGGCCAGTATCTCTGCCCGCCGGCGGTCGGACGTGCCTAGCGATCGTTCCGTGGCCTTGCCGTCCGCCGTTTGCAGGCGCAGTCGCCAGTGCTGAGAGCCGGGCCGTTTAAGCAGATAATCGATGCGCTTGGGCATGGGAGGTTTCCGGGGTTGGTGACAGTAAATAATGTGATAGTGTTTAGTGATAGTCCAATCCGTAAGAAACCATTATGGAATCGTGATTATTGCAACGTGCACTTCCGATGTCATTCCGTCCGCTAGGGAGCGCCAGCTTCAAATCACGGCGTGTCGCGGCTCCATCGCCGACCCCATTGGATTTGTAAATGGGATAGCCTATACTGGTTTTAGATGTAATTCGTCCGCGATGAAGCTCGCGTAGACCTGGGGCAGCAACCCGCGACAGGTAATGGCTTCTACCGAAGGGAGAAGCCCATGTTCACGGCGGTCGCCCTGCAAATCTTGCAGACTACGGTCGTGGTTGTTGCCGCGCCTCTCTATGCCGGCGTTTTGGCGCGCGCCGAGGCGATTGTTCAGTCGAAGCGCGGCCCCAGCGTTCTGCAGCCTTATCGCGATCTTGCCAAGTTGCTCCGCAAGGGGAGCGCCATTTCGGAAAACGCTTCGTGGGTTTTTCGCGGCGCGCCATTCGTTGCCTTCTCCTGCTATCTGACGGTTTCGGCGATTGTGCCGATCATCACCGACGAGCCGCTGCCGCTCGCCTTTCTCGCCGACCTGATCGGCGGCGCATTTGTGCTGAGCCTGGCTGGCTTTGCGATCGCGCTCGCGGCGCTCGATACGGCGAGTCCGTTTGGTGGTCTGGGCGCGAGCCGCACCACCTGGATCGGCAGTCTCGCCGAGCCGGCGTTGATCCTCGTCTTCTTTACCGTCGCCGCCGTGTCGCGTTCGGACAATCCCTATTTTGAGAACCACACGATCGGCGGTTCGACGGCCGCCTACGTCTTGCCCACGCATTTGCTCGGACTCGTCGCATTCTTCATGCTCGTGCTCGCCGAGAGCGGGCGAATTCCGATCGACAATCCGACTGGATCGATCGAGATTTCGATGATTGAGGAAAGCCGGGTGCTCGAATATTCGGGTCGCGAGTTTGCGCTCATCAAATGGGGCGGCTGGATGAAGCTGTTCCTGCTTTCCTCGATATTCATGAACGTCTTCGTCGTCCCGTGGGGATTGGGACACGCCGATTCGCTTGTCGGCGGGCTGCTGGGGACGCTGGCGTTGTTTGGCAAGCTGGCGATGTGCGGATTTGTGATTGTCGTGATCGACAGTTCTTTCGCCAAGCTGCGGCTTTTCCGCATCGCGGAGTTTCTCGGCGCCTCGTTCCTGTTCGCGTTGATCGGCATCATCACCGGATATGTAATCGGCAAGTAGGAGTGGGAGATGACGATCTTCAGCGAAGCCGTGCTGCTCGATCTCTTGTCCGTGGCGATTCTCCTGCTCACGTTCGCTTGTCTCGGCTCGAAACTTTTCGATCGCTACGTTGCCTATTATGCCTTGCAATCGATCGTGCTGTCGGCGGCGATCGCGTTGGTCGCTTATACTCTTGGCGCCTGGGATTTATGGGCGCTGGCGGTGATCACGTTTCTTGTCAAAGGCGTGGGCATCCCGGTTGCGATCCGCCGCTATCTGATTATCCGGCTTGAATTGAAGCGCGACGTCGCAATCTCCACCGGCATCTCGACATCGCTCATCATCGGGGCGCTGCTTACCGCCTTCGCTTACTTCGCCGTCAGTTCCTCGAGTCTTCCCGACGGCCTCATCGCCACCTCGTCAGTGTCGCTTTCGACCGCCATCATCCTGTTGGGCGGACTGTGCATGGTGGTACGACGCAACACCGTGGCGCAGCTGATCGGCTGGCTGATCCTTGAGAACGGCGTTTTCCTCGGCGCGATCGCGTTGGTCGCCACGTTCCCGTTCATCGTCGAGGCGGGAATCTTCCTCGATTTGGTCGCCGGCGTCTTGATCATGCTCACCTTCGTCTCCGGCCTCGCCCACCGCCTGGCGACGACCAACGCCAGCGAATTGCGGGAGCTCCGCGAATGACACTCGCGCTGGTCGTCCTTGTCTGTTGCCTGCCGCTCGCCGGCGTATTGGCCGCAAGCGCCGGAATGCGCGCCAAGGGCATCGGCGTGGCAAGCGCGGCGGGAGGCGCCGGCGCGTTCGCGGCGGGATGCGCGCTTGCGGTCCGTATTCTCTCCGACGGCTCCTACGAAGCGGGGGGTGGAACCGTCTATATCGATCCGCTGTCGTCATTCTTCGTCGTTACTGTCAGCGTCGTCGTGGCGCTGGCCGGCATCGGCTCGATCTCCTACCTTTGCGTCGAGGAAGAACGTCACGCGTTGAGCCGCCTGCAGCTGCGCCTCTATGGCATTTCCTTCGGCCTCTTCGCCTCGCTCATGTTGGCGTCGCTGGAGACCGGCAATCTCGGTCTGCTCTGGGTGCTCATCGAAGCCTCGACGCTCGCGAGCGCGGTTCTCGTCGCCCTCGAAGGGCGCGCGACTTCGCTTGAGGCGGCGTGGAAATATATTATCATCAGCTCGTTCGGGGTTACGATCGCCCTGGTCGGGACTCTGTTCCTCTATTACTCGGCAAGCGAGCTTCATCTCTCGCCCGATCAGCGGCTTGTCTGGCCGGCGCTTTTCGGAAACGCCGGCGCGCTCGAGGCGGCGAGTCTGAAACTCGCTTTCCTGCTCGCGGTGATCGGCTATGGGACCAAGGTCGGCCTGGCGCCGATGCACACGTGGCTGCCGGATGCGCATGCCGAGGCGCCAAGCCCGGCCAGCGCGATGCTTTCGGCGGCGCTGCTCAACACCGGCATGTACGCAATCATACGTTTTAAGGCGTTGACGAGTGCTCAGCTCGGATCTTACGGGAATGGCGTACTGCTGGTGTTTGGCTTCGCCTCCATTGCCATCGGCGCGCTCTTTATGGTGCAGCGAAGGAATTTCAAACGGCTGTTTGCCTATTCGTCGGTCGAGCACATGGGCATCATTGCCGTTGCGCTCGGCTTCGGCGGCGTTCTCGGCATCTACGGTGCGCTGCTTCATACGATCAACCACGCCATTGGCAAGTGCATGCTGTTTCTTACCAGCGGCGAAGTGATGCTCCGCTACCGAACGAAGCTCGTGAATGACGTTGGCGGCCTGATGGGCCCCGCCCCAATCATCGGCACCGCTCTGTTGCTAGGCTCGATCGCCATCCTCGGTTCGCCGCCGTTCGGCCTCTTTCTCTCGGAATTCACGATTGTGCGGGCCGGCTTCACGGGACATGCGGGTTTGACCTTTCTTCTGCTCGCCCTGCTGGTGCTCGCCTTCGTAGCCTTCGCCTACACTACGGCGTCGATGGCGCTCGGCAAGGAGCGCGGCGAGCTTTTGCTTCCTTCGGCGCCGCTTCGCTTTATCGGCGGACTGCCGCTGGTAATCGGGCTGCTCGCTTTGTTGCTGCTCGGCCTTTGGATCCCGAGCGGATTCAACACGCTGATTTTGCGTTCGATCGGTGCGATCACATGAATTGCGCGGAAACGATGCAGGAGCTTTCTGCATTGCGGGCGCTCCGCGATGCGGTGGGCTCCTATGCGCTCGTGCAGCGACAGGGGCAGGTCGTGGAGGTGCGGATCGACGCGCAAGATTTGGAATCCGCGGCGCGCAGCATTGCCGGCACAGCTTCGCGTTTCGCCGACCTGTTCGTCAGCGTTCAGGACGGCGAACTGATTCTGCGGATGATTTACGCACTCGATTCGGAGGCTGCCTATCTGATCGTCTCTTCCCTGGTTGAAGACGGGCAGTACACGTTGTTGCCGGATACAGTCCCCGCGGCTTTCGTCGAAGAGTGCGAGACCTTCGAGAAGTTCGGCATTTTGCCGCGCGGCAGCGAGCCTCTTAATCGGGTGATCATGCCGCCCTACGCGGAGGCCAGCTTTCCGCTTTCCGGGGGGCGGCGCCAGCGCCCGCAGCGTTCGGCGCGAGCCCGCCACTTCGTTCGTGGAGAGGCGTTCGAATTTCCGTTCGGGCCGGTGCGCGTCGCCGGTTGGGAGTCTCTCTACATGGGGCTCGTTACGACCGGCGAGGAAGTGCTCGATCTTTATCTTTTTCATTGGCACAAGCATCGCGGCATCGAGCGGCGGCTCAATTGGTTCGAACCGCAGCGCGCGTTGTTTTTTGTCGAGCGTGCCGAGGGCCTCTCGGCGGTCGGCAACGGACTCGCCTTTTGCCGAGCGGTGGAGACCATCGCTGGCGTCGAACCTCCGCCGGAAGCGGCTTATGCGCGCGCTGTCGCGCTGGAGCTCGAGCGCCTGTACAATCACGCCGCGGCGATTGCCATGCTTTGCCAGACGACGGGGCTCGGCGTTGGCCAAGCACAGGCGGAAATCACGCTCGAAAAGCTGCTTCGGCACAACCTTGCCGCGTTTGGACACCGCTATCTCTTCGGCGTGCTCGCCCTCGGCGGCGTTAGTCGCGCACCCGACCGAGAGGCGATCCGCGCGCAGTTGCCGGCGATTTGCCGCGAGTTCGATCGCACAATCGAAGTGTTGCTGAAAACCAACTCGCACGTCGATCGGCTTGAGGCGACCGGCATCGTCAATCGTGAGACGGCGCGCCGCCTGGCACTCGTCGGCCCGGTCGCGCGCGCGTCGGGGTGCGATCTCGATGGTCGGCGGGATCATTCGTTCGCGCCGTATCTCGATCAAAAGCCGGCGGTCGCGGTTCGCGAAACCGGCGACGCATTCGCCCGGATGCAGGTGTTTACCGAAGAGATCCGCGAATCGGAGCGGATGATCCTTACGCTCCTCGCCAAGTCGGGAGAGGGCCGCACGAAGTTTGATCCGGTAGCCGGCTCGGCGCTCGGCTGGGCGGAGTCGCCACGCGGCGAATCCCTGGTTTGGGTGACGCTGAATGCCAACGGGCAGATCACCCAGACGCGCCTCAGGCCGGCTTCGGCGCGCAACTGGCGTGCCTTCGACGACGCGGTGCGCGCCCAAAACGTGTTCACCGACGTGCCGATCATCGAAGTGAGCTTCGGGCTTACCGTAGCGGGGTTTGCGCGATGATCCTTTGGTTCCTGCGCGGCCTCCGACGAGGCATTGTCACGACGCGCTATCCGGCGGCCGGGGATTCCTGGGCGCGCCAATTGCCGTCGCCGCCGGCGTTCGATCCCGGTCTTCTGACCGAGACGCTCGTCGATCAGGTGGTCGCAATCTGTCCGAACCAGGCATTGCGCCGGCAAGCCGACGAACTCGTTCTTGACCTTGGCGCCTGTACCGGCTGCGGCCTTTGCTTCGGAGAGGCCGCCGTGCCGAGCGGCGAGTTCGAGCTTGCTTCCCGCTCGCGGCAAAAATTGATCAAACGCATTCCGATCGGAGGCGGGAAGTGAGCGGAGAACGGCTCGCAGAAGATTTAAGAAGGCGGGCGCTCGCGATCTTCGGGCGCAGCCTGCATATCCGCACGATCGACACCGGTTCGTGCGCCGTATGCGAGTCGGAGATTCGGCTGCTTGCGGCGCCGCATTACGATCTGCACCGGCTCGGTTTCTTCTTCACACCGACGCCACGCCACGCCGATCTGCTGCTTGTAACCGGCCCCGGCGTGCGCGCCATGGATCGGGCGCTTCACAAAACGTATGCGGCGATGCCCGATCCCAAGATCGTCGTAGCAATCGGCGCATGTGCGCTCGGCGGGATCTACGACGAAGACATGCTGATCCATGGCGCCATCGATCGCGTGCTTCCGGTCGATGTCTATGTCCCCGGCTGTCCGCCGAGCCCGTTGGCTCTCCTGCAAGGACTTCTCGTCGCGGTTGGAAGACTTGAAGAGAAGGTGGAAGCCTTGCGTTTCGACCGGCACGAAGGAAGACGCGCATGATGACGTTGTTGCCGGCGGGTGCGGCGTGCCTGTGGGCGGTGGCGGCGCTGGTTGCCGTCTTCGCTTCGGCGCGTGCCGCATTGATCGCCTCGGCATGGGTCTCCACGCTGGGCGGGGCGCTGGCGGCTGCCGGAGGAATCCTCGTCGCAATCCAAGGAACGGGCGCCGCCTGGACCTTGAGCGCGGACAATCCGGTCGGCGGGGTGACCGTGCGGCTTGATCCGCTTGCCGGAGTATTCGTGGCTTTGCTCGGCCTCGTCGCCCTGGCGATCGGATTGTTTGCCCCGCACTATCACACGCCCGGTCGCGGCAGCGCGGTTTATTTGTTTTTCTACAACTTGGCTCTGCTCGCTTCGCTCGGCGTGCTCGTCGCCGGGAACGCGACATTTTTCCTCGTCGCCTGGGAATCGATGACGCTATTCAGTTATCTGCTGATTCTACGCCATCACGGCGACCCCGGCGTGGCCAAGGCCGCCTTCCTGTTTCTCGCGCTGGGCGAGGTAGGCTTCGCCATGATCGTTGCCGCTTTTGCGATCTTGGCGGTGCAAACCGGTACGCTTGATTTTGCGACGATGGCGGCCCGCAGTCACGCTTTGCCGCTTGCCTGGCGCAGCACGATTTTCGTGCTTGCGCTGTTTGGCTTCGGATTCAAGGCGGGCGTCGTTCCGCTGCATGTCTGGCTTCCCGAGGCGCATCCCGTCGCTCCGGCGGACGGGTCGGGATTTCTATCCGGACTAGTCATCAAGCTCGGCGTCTACGGCATCCTGCTTTTCGCCTTTGAACTGCTCGGCGGCGGACCTGCGTGGTGGGGCGTGCTGACCATGGGCATCGGCGCCTTCACCGCGATCATCGGTGTGCTCTACGCGGTGATCGAGCGCGATTTCAAGCGGCTGCTCGCCTACCACAGCATCGAGAACATCGGCATTATCGTTACCGCTGCGGGCGCGGCGATGATCTTTACTTCCTATACGCAGAGCGCGCTTGGCGCGTTCCTGCTGCTAGCCGCGCTCTATCACGTGCTCAATCACGGCACCTACAAAACGCTGTTGTTCATGGAGGCCGGCGTCATCGAACACACGATGGGAAGCCGTGATCTGGATGAAATGGGCGGCCTGGTCCACCGGCTCAAGGCGACGACCGTGATCAGCCTCATCGGTACGCTCGGCATCGCCGGGCTTCCGCCCCTCAACGGCTTCGTGAGCGAATGGCTGGTTTTCCAGGGTCTTTTCCAGGGCTTCCGCATTGAACAGCCGTTGGTCGGAGCGCTGATCGTGCTCGCCGGAGCGGCCTTGGCTTTATCCGGCGGCCTTGCAATCATGGCTTTTGCACATGCCTTCGGGATCGCTTTCCTGGGGATGCCGCGCAGCGCCGGCGCGGCGCGCGCCAAGGAGGCCGGGCAGCCCGTCCTCGGTCCGGGCCTGCTCGCTGTCGCTTGCATCGCGCTGAGCCTTGGCGCTCCCGCCGTGGTTCTGGGGCTCGCCAACGTCGCGCAGTCCGTAACCGGCGTGCAATTGCAGCCCAATCTGCTGATTGCCCACCTTGCGATTCTGCCGGCGCACACGAACTTCTCATCGTTTTCGCCGACTTATCTCGCGGTCTTCCTGATCTGCATCGCGGCGGTGCCGGTGCTCATCTATCTGATCGCGCGGCCGCGCGCCCCCACGCGGAATGTCCCGGTCTGGGACGGCGGCATTCTCGCATTCAAGCCGAGCATGCAATACACGGGAACCGCGTTTGCCAACCCGGTACGCGTTACGTTCGATGCATTGTATCAGCCGCATGTTCACGTCGAGCGCGCTTCGGACGATCCGGCGGGCCGCTCGGGGCCCGTGCATTATCGCTTCCGGGTATTGCCGCTGTTCTATCTTTATCTCTACCAACCGATCATACGCGGGGTCGGGCGGCTGGCCGAGTTTGCGCGGCCCATTCAATCGGGCGATGTGAATTTGTACCTGCTGTATATCTTTGTGGTCGTCATCGCCGCTTATCTGATCCACATGATCGAGACGCCCTGAAGGGACTTTCGCGAGTTTCGATGTCGATTCTCGCGGATCTGGAGCCATACTATAGGGAGCGCCAGGCAAGCGCCCATACGGCGCGCCGCCGGCGGCGGCAAGATGGCCGGTCGGCCGCGTGCGGCGGCCCGATCGCGGCGCGAATTCCGCGTCAGGTCGGCGCGTCGTGGGGATGCAGGGCGGCGATTTCGCTCCGATTGACCAGAACGATGTGCTGTTCGTGCGGTGGCCGCGTGTCCGGCGGCACGTCGAGGCCGAGGCGGCGCAGGGCGTAGAAGAGGAGGGCGCGCCGTACCTTCAGCGTGACGCTGTCGCGCACGATGCCGTAATCGAGGGCGACCGCCTTCCTTTGCGCCGGCGTCAGGCGCGGATGCGGCGCGATCTTGAGAGCGACGAAAGCGTGCCAGTCGCGGTCGTCCTGCGGCCTCGACTGCGCCGGCGCGGAAAGCTTCGGCCGGCTCATCCGCCCGAGGACGAAATCGCGGAACGCGCCGGTTTCCCGGTCGAACGCGCGCGCGTGCCAGCGGAAGCCGTCATAGGCGAGCGCGTGGGGTTCGATCAGCCGCCGCATCGGCTCCGGCCGACTCATCGATTGATAGGTGATATCGAGCGAGAGCGCCTTGCGGATGGCGCCGAGCACCGCGCGCAGCACCAGCGGATCGATCCGCCGCTCCGGCACCGGCGCCGCATCGAACGGCGGCGCCGCGCCGAAGAGCGTGTCC
>JASHRY010000018.1 GCA_030037105.1 Xanthobacteraceae bacterium | reverse complement strand
TGAGGCTCTCGTACTGCGCGGCCAGAACCAGGAACACGAACACCACCGCCAGCACAAAGGCGAACATCGCCGTATTGCCGGCCCTGATCTGCTCGAAGGCGAGCGTCGTCCACTCGGTGTCGAAGCCTTCCGGCAGGGTCTCGGCCGCGAGCTTCTCCATGATGTCGATGGCCTGGCCTTGCGAATAGCCGGGCGCGGCGTTGCCGTCGATCTCGGCGGCCGGGTAGAGATTGTAGCGCGGCACGCGGTAGGGGCCGGCAATGTCGCGCACCGTGGTGAAGGAGCCGAGCGGGACGGTGTCGCCGTTGACGTTGCGCACGCGGATCTTGAGCACGTCGCCGACGTCGCGCCGGTCCTGGTCGCGCGCTTGCGCGGTGACGCGGAAGGTGCGTCCGAGCAGGTTGAAGTCGTTGACGTAGGACGAGCCGATATAGATTTGCAGCGCGTTGAACACGTCCTGCACGTTGATGCCGAGGAGCTGCGCCTTGGTGCGGTCGATATCGAGGTAGACCTGCGGCGTCGAGGTTTCGAACAACGTGAACACCTGGGCGACGCCGGGCGTGTGCGCGGCGGCGGCGGTCAGCGCTTCCGCCGCTTCCCGCAACGCCGTCAAGCCGCGGCCGCCGCGGTCCTCGACGATCATGCGGAAGCCGCTGGCATTGCCGATGCCCCTGACCGGCGGCGGCAACACCGCGACGATGAAAGCCTCCTGAATCTTGTCCAGCCGGCGATTGAGTTCCGCCTGGATGGCCATCGCCGATTGGCGCGGATCGCGGGCGCGCTTGGCAAAGGAATCGAGCACGAGGAAGATCGCGCCGGCATTGGGCGCATTGGTGAAGGTCGCGCCAGAGAAACCGACCACGTTCACGCCGTGGACGACGCCGGGCACGCCGAGCGCGATGTCGAGCGCGCGCTGCTGCACCGCGTCGGTGCGCGCCAGCGAAGCGCCCGGGGGAAGCTGGACGACGAGAATAATGTAGCCGCGATCGACCTGCGGGATGAAGCCGACCGGCGTCTTGCGGAATTGATTGAGCCCGAAGCCGATCACGGCGAGATAAATCACGAACATGATCGCGGCCCGCCGCACGGTGCGCTGGGCGAGCCAGGTGACGCCGGAGGCGACGCCGTTGAACACCCGGTTGAAAGCGGCAAAGAAACCGTGGATCGGCCGTTCCCACCAACGGTCGCGGCGCGCCGCATCGTGCCGCCTGAGCAGCAACGCGCACATCGCCGGCGACAGCGTGAGCGAGACGATGAGCGAAATGACGGTGGCGCCGGCAATGGTCAGCGCGAACTGCCGATAGAACTGCCCGGATATGCCAGTGATGAACACGGAAGGAACGAACACGGCGCAGAGCACGAGCGCGATGGCGATGAGCGCTGAGCCGACCTCGTCCATGCTCTTGATCGCGGCCTCGCGCGGCGGCAAGCCGGAAGCGATGTTGCGTTCGACATTCTCGACGACGACGATGGCGTCGTCGACCACGATGCCGATCGCCAGCACCAGCCCGAACAAGGAGAGATTGTTGAGCGAGAAGCCGAACGCTGCCATGAACAGGAACGTGCCGACCAGCGACACCGGTATGGCGACCAGAGGGATGATCGCCGCGCGCCAAGTCTGCAGGAAGAGAATCACCACCAGCACGACGAGCACGATCGCCTCGAAGATCGTCTCGAACACGGCGTTGACCGATTCCTGAATGAACTCGGTCGGATTGTAGACGATCGCGTACTTGACGCCGGGCGGGAAACGCTTCGACAACTCGGCCATCAGGCGATTGACGCCGTTCGCGGTCGCCAATGCGTTCGAGCCCGGCCGTTGGAAGATGGCGAGCGCCACCGCCGGATCGTGGTCGAGGTAGGAGTTCGACGTGTAATCGAGCGCGGCGAGTTCGACTGTGGCGACGTCCTCGAGCCGGACCACGGCGCCCGGCGTCTCCTTCACCACGATCGAAGCGAACTCGGCGGGATCGACCAGCCGGCCGAGAGTCTGCACCGAAACCTGGAAAGCGCCCGGGTGCGCGATCGGCGGCTGATCGAGCATGCCGGAGGCGACCTGGACGTTCTGTGCCTGCAGCGCGTTGGTGACGTCGGTCGCGGTCAGTCCGAGCGATTGCAGGCGGTCGGGATCGAGCCAAATGCGCATCGAATAGTCGCGGCTGCCGAATACGATGATGGAGCCGACGCCGTCGATGCGGGCGACCGCGTCGGTCAGTTTGAGCGTGGCGTAATTGGACATGAACAGCGAATCGCGCGACTTGTCGGGTGAATAGAGGTGCACGACCATCATCAGGTCGGGCGAGCTTTTCGCCACCGTCACGCCGACATTGCGCACGTCGATCGGCAGCCGCGGCGCCGCGATGTCGACGCGGTTCTGCACCTGCACCTGAGCGATATCGAGGTTGGTGCCGAGGTCGAAGCTGACCGCGATGGTGAAGCGACCGTCGGCCGTCGAGTTCGACGCCATGTAGATCATGTTCTCGACGCCGTTGATCTGCTCCTCCATGGGCGTGACCACGGTCGCAGCCACGACTTCGGCGCTGGCGCCGGGATATTGGCCGGTGACGGTGATGGTCGGCGGCGCCACCTCGGGATATTGCTCGACCGCCAGGCGCGAGAACGACACTCCGCCGAGGATGACGAAGACGACCGAGATGACGGCGGCAAAGATCGGCCGATCGATGAAGAAGTGCGAAATGCGCATTTCGGCCTCAACCGGCCTTGGCTTCGTCCGCGCCTTTGCGCGGCGACGCCGCGGGAGCGGTTTCCGGCGCGATCGTGACCTTCTGTCCGGCGCGCGCGCGCATCAGCCCCTTGACGATTACGCGGTCGCCGGGGGCGAGGCCGTGCTTGATCACGCGCAGGCCGCCGTCGAGCTCGCCGAGAACGACGTATTTCTGCCGGGCGACGCCGCCGTCATCGACGACGAGCACGAATTTGCGCGCCTGCTCGGTGCCGACGGCCGCATCGGGAATGAGCAGCGCGGCGTACGGCGCCGAGCCGGGCATGCGGATGCGGCCGAACATGCCGGGCGTGAACAGGCCGTTGGGATTGGCGAACACGGCGCGGCCGCGGATCGTGCCCGAGGAGCGATCGATGGCGTTGTCGACGAAATCGATCTTGCCAGTGTGCTGGAAGTCGGACTCGTCGATCAGTTTGAGCGCGACCGGTATGCCGTCTTCGCCAGCCCCCGTCCGGTTCGCCCCGGCGAAACGCTGGTAGCGCAGGTAGGACGCCTCGTCGAAGGTGAACTCGAAGCGGATCGGATCGACCGAGACAATGGTGGCGAGGAGCGTCGTATTGCCGGCGGTGCCGCCGGTCACCAGGTTGCCGACGGAGACGCGTCGGTCGCCGATGCGGCCGTCGATCGGCGCACGCAGCTCGGAATAGTCGTTGAGGTCGAGCTCGGCCGATCGCACCATCGCCTCCTGCGCGGCGACGGAGGCTTCCGCCACGCGTTTCGCTTGCAGCCGCTGGTCGTAGGTCTGCTCGGTGATGGTCTTATCGCGCACCAATTCCGCGCCGCGCGCGAGATCGGCCTCGGTGAAGGCGAGGTTGGCACGCGCCTGCGCGAGGTTGGCGCGCGCCTGGTCGAGCGCGATCTGAAGCGGCCGGCGGTCGATGGTGAGCAGGAGATCGCCCTTTTTCACCATCTGACCGTCGGTGAAATGAATCTCCGACAGGTAGCCGGAGACGCGCGAGCGGATCTCGACGGAATCGACGGCGACGAAGCGGCCGACATATTCGTCCTGATCGACGACGGTGCGCTGCACCGGGCTCGTGACCGTCACCGATGGCGGCGGCGGCGCCGCGGATTGCTGCTGGCCCTGGCCGCACCCGGTCAGCGCCGCCGCGATCGAAAGAGCGGCGGCGAGGCGCGCCGTCTCGGCGATGGCCATGAAGCCTCCTTCGAGAAAGTCCGGCGTCCGCACCATATGTGGCGGCCGCTGTCAATCGCCACTCTCGCTCGTGCCGTGCCAGCGCAGGCGCCCGGCATGGTCATCGCGGCGGCGACATGCCGGCCGCGCCCGGCATTCCGGGCCGGCCCACGCCTTTCTGCAGGTCGAGGACGTTTA
>JASHRY010000130.1 GCA_030037105.1 Xanthobacteraceae bacterium | reverse complement strand
CCATAAGACCGAGTACGGCCACTATGATCCGGAGTGCATCAATTTGCGCCAAGCCGCGCGCGATTGGATGACCACGATGGGTCTGCTCGACGGCGAATATGGCATTCCGGCGGCGAACGTGTTCTTCGAAGACACCCGCGCCGAGAAGCTCGCGCGCATCGCCGCCTTGTCCTGCACGCATTTCATCGACGACCTGGAAGAGGTCTTGAGCGACCCGGCGTTTCCTGCGAACGTGCGCCGGATTCTGCTCTCTGACGGCGAGCCGCATCCAAACGCGTCCTATACGGTCTGCGCCACTTGGCGCGACGTTGAGGAGCAGATCTTTGCGCGCGATTGACGCCAGCTTGGCGCAAGCAATGGACGTCGCCCGCGCGCTCGCCGGCGATGATGTCGAGGTCAGCCGGTTCGCGACCGGTGGACGCAACAGCTGCATCTGGCGCGTGCGCAGCGGTGCCGGCGCGTTCGCGCTCAAGCAATATCCACCGCGCCGCGGCGACGCGCGCGACCGGCTGGCGACGGAAGTCGCGGCGTTGCGGCTGATGGAGCGCTGCGGCGTTGACGCGGTGCCGCGGGTCCTGGGTGTCGATGACGAACGTGGCTATGCGCTTCTGAGCTGGATCGACGGCGAAGACGTTGTTGAAGTGGGCGACGCCGACGTCGACGCCGCCGTCATTTTTCTCAGCAGCGTCCATGCCCTGCGCACCACGCCGTGGGCCGTGCAGCAACCGCTGGCGGCGGAAGCTTGCTTGTGCGGCGCGGAGATCGTGCGGCAGATCCGGGAGCGTCTGGTGCGGCTTCGCGAGGTCGCCGAAGGTGATGCCGAGCTGAGGGACTTCCTCGATCATTCCTTCGTCGCGGAGTTCTCCCGCGCGGACGCGCGGGCGCGCGCTGCGATGGCGGCGGCCGGCCTTGATTTTAGCGCCGAACTCCCGCAGAAATGGCGCAGTCTCGTGCCGTCGGATTTCGGCTTTCACAACAGCCTGCGCCGAAGCGACGGGTCGCTGGCGTTCGTCGATTTCGAGTATTTCGGCTGGGATGATCCCGTGAAGCTGACCGCCGATATCCTGCTGCATCCCGGCAGGATGCTGTCGCCGCCGCAGCGCCAGCGTTTCCGGCAGGCGGCGATACGGCTTTACGACGGCGATCCAGCCTTTGCCCGCCGCCTCGCCGCCTTTCTACCACTGTTCGGCCTGCGCTGGGTGCTCATTCTGCTCAACGAGTTCATCCCCGAGCGCTGGCAACGGCGCGCACTCGCCGGCGATGCGGGGAGCTGGAGCGACGCCAAAGCGCGGCAACTTCATCAGGCGCAGGACTTCCTCTCGTCCTTGGCTTGGAAGGTGGAGGACTGACCGATGGCAGCCGCCTCGGCGTCTGGCCTCGCAACCACGCCACTCGACGCGCGCTCGAAGCATCTGCGCCGCCTTGTCGTGCGCGCGCTGCAAGGCGGCGAGCGCGGCCATGTCGGCTCCTCGATGTCGCTCATTGAAATCATGCGCGTGCTTTACGACGACGTTCTGCGCTATCGCCCCGCCGAGCCGAAATGGCCGGGCCGTGACCGCGTGATTCTCAGCAAAGGCCACGGCTGCATCGCCCAATATGTCATGCTGGCCGACAAGGGCTTCATTCCTTACGCGGCGCTCGACACCTTCTGTCGCCGCGATTCGATCCTTGGCGGCCATCCCGAGGCGGCGAAGATTCCGGGGGTCGAGGCTTCGACCGGCGCGCTCGGTCACGGCCTGTCCTACGGCGTCGGCATGGCGCTGGCAGCGCGCATCGAGCGGCGCGACACGCGTATCATCGTAGTCATGGGCGACGGCGAGATCAACGAAGGCTCGGTATGGGAAGCGGCGCTGTGCGCCGGCAAGCATAAGCTCGCGAACCTCACCGCGGTCGTCGACTACAACAAGGTCCAGTCGGCGGGTCCGACACGGGAGATCCAGGATCTCGAGCCGCTGCTCGACAAGTGGCGCGCCTTCAATTTCGCCGCGGTCGATGTCGATGGACACGACGTCGACGCGTTACGCAACGTCTTCCACCGGCTGCCGCTCGCCGGCGACCGGCCGAGCGCCGTCATCTGTCATACCGTCAAGGGCAAGGGCATCGCGTTCGCTGAGAACGATCCCGCCTGGCACCACAAGTCGAAGATCGGCACGGACGTGGTGGCCAGGCTCTATGCGGCCCTGGAGTAGGCATGCGCGCCACCTGCCTCAATATGGTCTACGACCTCGCCAAGCGCGACCGTCGCGTAATCTTTGTCGGCTCCGACCTCAGCCCCGGCCTGCTCGCCGAGATGCGCCGCGAGATGCCCGAACGCTGGTACATGGAAGGCATCACCGAGGCCAACGTGATCGGCATGGCCGCGGGCCTGGCGATGGAAGGCTATATCCCCTACGTCAACACGATCGCGACTTTCATCACCCGCCGCTGCTACGAGCAGGTGGCGATCGATCTGTGCCTGCACGATCTGCCCGTGCGGCTCATCGGCAACGGCGGCGGTCTGGTTTATGCGCCACTTGGACCGACGCATCTCGCGATCGAGGACATCGCCATCATGCGCGCGCTGCCGAACATGACGGTGACGGCGGTCTGCGACGCCAAGGAAATGGTGCGGCTGATGAACTGCACGCTGGACTGGCCGCGCCCGATCTACATCCGGCTTGCCAAGGGCGGCGATCCCGTGGTCAGCCGCGAGGAGAACGGCTTCGCCATCGGCAAGGCGATCTTGATGCGGCGCGCGCGGGCGCGGCGCGCGATCGTGCTGATGGCGACTGGCGTGATGACGACCAATAGTCTCGCCGCCGCCGACCTGCTTGCACGGGACGGTCATGACGTGGCGGTCGTGCACTTCCATACCATCAAGCCGCTCGATGTGGAGGCCGTGCTCGAATTCGGCCGCGACGCCGAGTTGGTGGTGATGGTGGAGGAGGGCACCATGATCGGCGGCTTCGGCAGTGCCGTGACCGACGTGCTGGTCGGGCAACTCGGTGCCGCGCCGCCGCTGCTACGGATCGGCTTGCCCGATGCCTTTCCGCATAAGTACGGCGTGCAGGAGGAGCTCTTCGAAGTCTACGGCCTCGCCCCCCATCAGATCGCCGCGCGTGTCGGCAAGTCTCTGAAAGTAAAGGAAAGAGTGGCTTGACGGCAACGCCGCGGCAACTTCGCGGTGACGGGTAAGGGGGCGCAGTCGATGTTCCTCATCATCGGCGGCGACTCGGAAATCGGTGCGGCCATCGCTCGCGCGATGCAGGCGCAAGGCCTGCCGGCGGCGGCGACCACGCGGCGGCCCGAGCGCGCAGCGCCGGAGCGGCCGTTTCTCGACCTCGCCACTACCCTCGAGTCCTGGGAGCCGTCGCCGACATGGAGATCGACGTGCATCTGCGCCGGCGTCGCGCGCCTTGCCGCCTGCGCCGCCGATCCCGCCGGCAGCGCGCGCATCAACGTCACCCAGACATGCATACTGATCGACAAGCTGCTGGCGCGCGGCGTCCACGTGCTGTTCCTCTCGACCAACCAGGTGTTCGACGGAAGCTTGCCGCAGATGCCGGCTGACGCGCCGCCTGCGCCGATCAGCGAATACGGCCGGCAGAAGGCCAAGACGGAGATGGCGCTGCGTGCGCACCTCGACCGCGGCGCGCCGGTAGCCATCCTGCGACTCGCGAAGGTGGTCTCGCCCGAAATGCCGTTGTTCCACAACTGGATCGAGGCGCTCGCGGCGGGGAAGCCGATCCGCGCCTTTGGCGACATGACGCTCGCGCCGGTGCCGATCGATCTGGCGAGCGCCGCGATCATCGCGCTGATGAGCGACCGGGCGCGCGGCGTCTTTCAGCTCGTCGGCCCGCGCGACGCGACCTATGCCGAGGTCGCGCGCTTCATCGCCAAGCGGCTTGGCGTTGATCCGGGCCTGGTGCAGGAGAGCAGCCTCCGCGACGCAGGCCTGCCGGAAGGCGCTGGGCCGCGTCACACCACGCTCGATTCAAGCCTGCTCCGCGAGCGATATGGCCTTCGCGTGCCGGACGTGTGGAATGTCGTCGAGCGCGTTATTCCGGCCATGCGGGCGGCTGTGCATCGAGCCGGGAGTCGCTGAACACGCAATTGATGACGGTCGATAGCGGCCACCACTATGTGAATGTTCTCCTATCGAGCAAAATCGTGCCATCGGGCCATCCTGTCATGCCACGGTCAATTACCTGCAACCTCGCATCGCTGCGGAGCAGCGCTCAATCAACTCTATCGCGGTTGAGCTCTTCAAGGCCGTTGATATCCCTGCTCGCCGCTTCTAGGGCGGCGCGGGCGCGCGCCAATACCTCCGCGGTCTCGCCGATGCTTGGTCGTCTTGCCCCGGCGAGCTGGGGTGCACCCCTGATTTGATAGCCCGTCCAGGCGATAAACTTGTTGAGAAAATACTCGATGCCATAGACATCGTCGTTGACGAGCAGCTCCCAATTCAATCGTCCCAATAGCCACATCGCCTTGTCGCGATTCTCGCTTGCCAGAGACGCAATATCGAATGCCTGGGCATTGAGATGGGTCGGCGGCGGCAGGCTTTCATTGGGTCCACCCGCCAGCTTAGTAATGACGCGACGGGTTGATTCTTCGCTCAGCGTTTCCGTGCAAATCTCCACGCATTCCATGAACAGGCCGCTATATTTATCGACCAGTGAATGAGTTTTGTCGTAGTACCAGCCGAACTTTGCCACGGGCGGCATCCGCTTCCATTCGTCTTTGGTCATTTCGTCGAAATGAAACGCGGCCATGCGCTTGACGCTCGCACCTTCGGCCGCAGTGTAATAGCAATACGCAACGGGAAACATTTCGCAGTTCTTCATCAGGCTGGCAATGCACGCATCGCGACAGGCGCGTCGGATATGCACGAGCCTGACAGTCGGACCCCATTGTTCCCGGAACAACGGCAGAATCGCCGCATAACCGTTGCCGACAATGCAGTCATAGGGACATTCGGCGATCAGCCGACGAATCTCATCGAGATGGTGCTCGTTGCCCGTTTCCTTGTAGTCGCAGAACGACTGATAGAATTCGCGGCTGCAGTACTCGTGCATGGCTTGGCGGCCGTCGGTACGATCGAAAATGTCCTGAATCATGCGATAGAGCGACAGCGTGCCGTCGCGGCCAGTGCCCACGCAGAGGAGTCTCGCCGTCTCTGGGCAATCTGAATGCGCGTGCTTGGTCAGAGTGACGGAGCTCATAGGGCTTTCGCCGAGTGCCGACTACCTTCGAACAACCGATCGGCACCTATAAATTCCTCAGGCAAGCTGCTGTCAATGTAGCGGAAACGGGAGCCGCTGGCGGCGTTAGCCGTCATGACGTCTGTGCTCTCGTCCCGACATGGCGTCCCTGGCTCGACCCGGCGCGGAGCGGACCGTTGCACCGCTTTACGCGGAAATCTCCGCGCCCTCAGGCCGAGCCCACCGCCAGCAGCACGCGGCCCGCCGCGCCGCTGCGCACCGCGTCGAGCGCGGCATTGGTCTCATCGAGCGGGAATTCGTGGGTGATCAGGCCGTCGAACGACAGGCGCCCGGCTTTGTTGAGCCGGATCAACCGCGGAATGTCGATGTGCGGGACCGCGTCGCCGCCGTGCGAGCCGGTCAGCACCTTGTTGAAGTGGATCGGCAGCGTGTAGATGGCATCGCTCTCAGCAGATCGAATGTCTCGTGCGAATCCTCCGACCACGATCTATAACCGCTTTGCGCGTTGGACGCGGCACGGCGTCTGGGAAAACCTGTTCCAGGAGCCGGCCGGATGTGGGCGATCAACGGATACACCTGCTCAGCTTCAACAAGCGCCTCTACAAGCTGCGCTGGCGGGTCAAAAGCGCCTTCAACAGCTCGAAGGACTTCAGGCGCATCGCCACACAATACGACAAACCGGCACGCAACTATCGGGCCTCTGTCTGCCTCGCAGCTACTCTTGTATGATGGATTTAGTGAGTCCCGACTCTAGGCTTCGCACAACTGATGATGGCTTTCTAAATGTTTTAGCGGATCTCAAGAGGTCGGACCTTTGGGTAGATTGGTGAAGAGATTGTCCGGCAATGACGCAACAAAGTTCTTAATCTCCCGCGCGAGCATCACATCCGCATATTTCGCATGCATGTCACATAGGCTGATGGCGAGACTCGCTTCGCTGCGGTCGAAGCATGCATCTTCGACAACAGCAACTCGAATGTTGTAACTTCTCTCTACCTACTGATGATGGGTCCATTAAAAGTGTCCAATCTGCCAATGGAAACCCCTCGCCGTGTTCGATAACGCTGGCGAATTGTAATGGCAACCTGATACGCAAACCGCAAAATGGGAAAATGATAGATCAATCTGCCGATGTAATCGTGGTCGGCGCCGGTAACGCGGCGCTTTGCGCGGCATTGGCGGCGCAAGAGCAGGGCGCAAAGGTGCTCATGCTTGAAGCGGCGCCGGAGGAGGAGTCCGGCGGCAACAGCCGCTTCACCGCAGGCTCAATTCGCGTCGTTTAT
>JASHRY010000129.1 GCA_030037105.1 Xanthobacteraceae bacterium | reverse complement strand
GACCTGTTCCTCCATGCGCAGCGGCGAGAACTGCGGCTGCTTGAGCAGTTCGGTCAACCGCGAGCCGCGATTGAGCAAGCGCTGCGTGGTGGCATCGAGATCGGAGCCGAATTGCGCGAATGCCGCCATTTCGCGATATTGCGCAAGCTCGCCCTTGATGCGGCCGGCGACCTTCTTCATCGCCTTGGTCTGCGCGGCGGAGCCGACGCGCGACACCGAGAGGCCGACGTTCACCGCCGGCCGGATGCCCTGATAGAACAGATCGGTCTCGAGGAAGATCTGGCCGTCGGTGATCGAGATCACGTTGGTCGGGATATAGGCCGACACGTCGTTGGCCTGGGTTTCGATCACCGGCAGCGCTGTGAGCGAGCCCGCTTTGTGATCGTCGTTCATCTTCGCGGCGCGTTCGAGCAGCCGCGAATGCAGATAGAACACGTCGCCCGGATAGGCTTCGCGGCCCGGCGGCCGGCGCAAGAGCAGCGACATCTGGCGATAGGCGACGGCCTGCTTGGAGAGGTCGTCGTAGATGATCACCGCATGCATGCCGTTGTCGCGGAAATATTCGCCCATGGCGCAGCCGGCAAACGGCGCCAGGAACTGCATCGGCGCCGGATCGGAAGCGGTCGCCGCAACGATGATCGAATAATCGAGGGCGCCGTTCTCCTCCAGGATCTTGACAAATTGTGCGACCGTCGAGCGTTTCTGGCCGACCGCGACATAGACGCAATAGAGCTTGATCTTCTCGTCGCCCGATTCGTTGAGCGGCTTCTGGTTCAGAATCGTATCGAGCGCGATCGCGGTCTTGCCGGTCTGGCGGTCGCCGATGATCAGCTCGCGCTGGCCCCGCCCGATCGGGATCAGGGCGTCGATCGCCTTCAATCCCGTCGCCATCGGCTCGTGTACCGATCTGCGGGGAATGATGCCGGGCGCCTTCACGTCGACGCGCGCTTTGGTCTCGGCCTTGATCGGCCCGCGGCCGTCGATCGGGTCGCCGAGCGCGTCGACGACGCGGCCGAGCAGGTTCTTGCCGACCGGCACTTCGACGATCGCGCGCATGCGCTTGACGGTCTGGCCCTCCTTGATTTCGCGGTCGCTGCCGAAGATCACGATGCCGACATTGTCGGCCTCGAGATTGAGCGCCATCCCGCGCACGCCGCTCTCGAATTCGACCATCTCGCCGGCCTGCACGTTGTCGAGGCCGTAGACGTGGGCGATGCCGTCGCCGACCGACAGCACCTGGCCGACCTCGGATACCTCGGCCTCCTGGCCGAAATTCTTGATCTGCTCCCTGAGAATGGCGGAGATTTCCGCGGCGCGGATGTCCATCAGCTTGCCTCTTTCATCGCCTGCCGGATGGCATTGAGCTTGGTGCGCAGCGAGGTATCGACCATGCGGCTGCCGAGCTTGACCACGAGCCCGCCGATGATGGCGGGATCGACCTTGATATTGAGATCGACATTCTTGCCGCTGACCGCGTGGAGCGCGCTGCGCAGTGCGGCGAGGTGATCGTCCTTGAGTTTTTCGGCGACGGTGACCTCGGCCGTCGCTTCGCCCTTATGCCAGGCGACGAGCTCGCGATACGCCTTGACCATGTCGCGCACCGCGAATAGGCGGCGGTTCGCGGTGACGAGCTTGAGGAATTTGGCCGCCAGCCCACCGACGCCGGCCCGCTCGAGCACGGCGGAGAGCGCCCGCAATTGCTCCGCGGCGGAGAACACCGGACTGCGCACCAGGCGGGCGAGGTCGGCGTTTTCGGCGACGAGGGCGTCGAAACGTTCGAGATCCCCCTTCACCGCATCGAGCGTGTTGGTTTCGAGCGCAAGGTCGAACAGCGCGGTCGCGTAGCGGCCGGCCATGCCGGATACGATCGGTTCTTCGCCTGCCACGTCGCCTGCTCTCCGCGCGTTCGTTTCGGGTTATTGGAGCCTCGCCGCAAGACCCGCGCCGGCGCGAAATGTCGGCGCAAGCCCCTGGGATTCAGGCGGGACTCGCGATGTGGAGGCGGCGAAATACCCCGCGGACCCGCGAAAATCGCGGCGTTGCTAACATACCGGGCAGTACGGTGCAATAACACGAAGTCGCAGGGGAAATGCAAAAAAATGCACGTCGTCGCGCGCGTAGGCGGGCATAATTCCGCCATGACCACCCGGCCGGGAAAGCCCGCGCGGCGAAAGACGGGATCGAGGCGGCAGCCCATGCTGCCGACGGACCGCATTGCCTATTCGCCCATCAGCGAACGGCTGCCGTTCAAGCTGCCGGACGGAGCACGCATGGTGGTGTGGGTCATCGTCAATATCGAGCGACGGGGTCCGACGCAGCCGATGCCGCGCACCGTGCTCACGCCGCCCGCCGGCGGCTCGCCGAGCCCGGACGTGCCCAATTGGGCCTGGCATGAATACGGCAATCGCGTGGGCTTCTGGCGGTTCATCGACGTGTTCGACGAGTTTGCCATTCCGGGCGTTCTCTGCATCAACGGCTCGGCGTTGGCCGCTTACGCGCCGATCGTGCGCGCCGCGCTCGAGCGCAAATTGGAATTCGTCGGCCACGCATCGTGACAATCCAGGAAAAACGCGAGCGAACGCCGGCGGCAAGGGGCATCGGCGACATCCGGGCGAGGCTGATGCTTGCCCTGCTCTGCCTCCTTTGGGGTGTCACCTGGCCGGTGATGAAGATCGCGCTCAACGGAATCCCACCGTTGAGCATGCGTACATTGAGCGCCGGTCTTGG
>JASHRY010000128.1 GCA_030037105.1 Xanthobacteraceae bacterium | reverse complement strand
TGCCCTGATAAAGATCGACGGCGTGACCGATCTTGAGACCCAGGCCGGCGCAGGCCCAACCGAGATGGGTCTCCAGGATCTGGCCGACATTCATTCGGCTCGGCACGCCGAGCGGGTTGAGCACGATATCGACCGCGGTGCCGTCGGCGAGGAATGGCATGTCCTCGACCGGCACGATCTTCGACACCACGCCCTTGTTGCCGTGGCGGCCGGCCATCTTGTCGCCGGGCTGGATCTTGCGCTTCACGGCGACGAAGACCTTGACCATCTTCATGACGCCGGGCGGCAATTCGTCGCCCCGCTGCAGCTTCTCGACCTTGTCGAGGAAGCGCTGTTCGAGCCGCTTCTTCGACTCGTCGTACTGCTTGCGGATGGCTTCGATCTCCGCCATCACCTTGTCGTTGGGCGAGGCGAACAGCCACCATTGCGAGCGCGGGTGCTCTTCGAGCACGGCGCGGGTGATCTTGGTGTCTTTCTTGAAGCCCTTGGGGCCGGCGATGCCCTGGCGGCCCTCCAACAGCTCGGCGAGGCGGCCGTAGACGTTGCGGTCGAGGATCGCCTGCTCGTCGTCGCGGTCCTTGGCCAGCCGCTCGATCTCCTCGCGCTCGATGGCGAGCGCGCGCTCGTCCTTGTCGACGCCGTGGCGGTTGAACACGCGCACCTCGACGACGGTGCCCTGCACGCCGGGCGGAACGCGCAGCGAGGTATCGCGCACGTCGGAAGCCTTCTCGCCGAAGATCGCGCGCAACAGCTTCTCTTCCGGCGTCATCGGGCTTTCACCCTTGGGCGTGATCTTGCCGACCAGGATGTCGCCGGCGCGCACTTCGGCGCCGATATAGACGATGCCGGCCTCGTCGAGATTCTTCAGCGTCTCTTCCGAGACGTTGGGGATGTCGCGGGTGATCTCTTCCGGACCGAGCTTGGTGTCGCGCGCCATCACCTCGAATTCCTCGATATGGATCGAGGTGAAGACGTCGTCCTTGACGATGCGCTCGGAGAGCAGGATCGAGTCCTCGAAGTTGTAGCCGTTCCACGGCATGAACGCGACCAGCACGTTGCGGCCGAGCGCCAGTTCGCCGAGATCGGTCGAAGGCCCGTCGGCGATGATGTCGCCGCGCCGGACCTGGTCCCCGACCTTCACCAGCGGCCGCTGATTGATGCAGGTGCTCTGGTTCGAGCGCTGGAATTTCTGCAGCCGGTAGATGTCGACGCCGGGCTTGGTCGGGTCCGGCTCGTCGGTGGCGCGGATGACGATGCGGGTGGCATCGACCTGATCGACCACGCCGGTGCGGCGCGCGGCGATGGCCGCGCCGGAATCGCGGGCGACCACCCCTTCCATGCCGGTGCCCACGAACGGCGCCTCCGCGTGCACCAACGGCACCGCCTGGCGCTGCATGTTGGAGCCCATGAGCGCGCGGTTGGCGTCGTCGTTCTCGAGGAACGGGATCAGCGCCGCAGCCACCGACACGAGCTGCTTCGGCGACACGTCCATGAAGTCCACCTTGTCCGGCGGAATGAGCTGGACGTCGCCGGCATGACGCACGACGACGAGGTCGTCGGTGAAGCGCCCGCGCGCGTCGATGGCGGAATTGGCCTGGGCGACGGTATAGCGCCCTTCCTCCATGGCCGAGAGATAGATCACCTCGTCGGTGACGCGGCCATCCTTCACCTTGCGGTAGGGCGTCTCGACGAAGCCGTATTTGTTGACCCGCGCATAGGTGGCGAGCGAGTTGATGAGGCCGATATTGGGACCCTCGGGCGTCTCGATCGGACAGATGCGGCCGTAATGGGTCGGGTGCACGTCGCGCACCTCGAAGCCGGCGCGCTCGCGCGTGAGCCCGCCGGGCCCGAGCGCGGAGAGCCGCCGCTTGTGGGTGATCTCCGACAGCGGATTGGTCTGGTCCATGAACTGCGAAAGCTGCGAGGAACCGAAGAATTCGCGCACCGCCGCCGCCGCCGGCTTGGCGTTGATCAAATCCTGCGGCATCACCGTGTCGATATCGACCGACGACATGCGCTCCTTGATGGCGCGCTCCATGCGCAGGAGGCCGATGCGATACTGGTTTTCCATAAGCTCGCCGACCGAGCGCACCCGTCGGTTGCCGGGATGGTCGATGTCGTCGATCTCGCCCTTGCCGTCGCGCAGATCGACCAGGGTGCGGATCACCGCGATGATGTCCTCCTTGCGCAGGACGCGCACGGTGTCGTCGGCGTCGAGATCGAGGCGCATGTTCATCTTCACGCGGCCGACCGCGGAGAGGTCGTAGCGCTCCGGGTCGAAGAACAGCGACTGGAACATCGCCTGCGCGGTCTCGATGGTCGGCGGCTCGCCCGGGCGCATGACGCGATAGATGTCGAACAGCGCGTCCTCGCGCGTCATACTCTTGTCGATCGCCAGCGTGTTGCGGATGTAGGCGCCGACATTGACGTGGTCGATGTCGAGGAGCGGCAGCTCCTTGTACCCCGCTTCATTGAGCGTCTTCAGCGTCTTCTCGGTGATCTCCTCGCCGGCCTCGGCGTAGATCTCGCCGGTCTTGGGATTGACCAGGTCCTCGGCGATGTAGTGGCCGATCAGCTCCTCGTCGGAGAGCCGCAGCGCCTTGAGCCCCTTCTCGGCGAGAAGGCGCGCTTGGCGCACGGTGAGCTTCTTACCGGCCTCGAGCACGACCTTGCCGGTGTCGGCATCGATGAGGTCGTTGACCGCCTTGTAGCCGCGCAGCCGGTTGGCGTCGAACGGCACGCGCCAGCCTTCCTTGGCGCGCTTGTAATGCACCTGCCTGTAAAAGGTGTTGAGGATCTCCTCCCCGCTCATGCCGAGTGCATAGAGGAGCGAGGTGACGGGGATCTTCCGCCGCCGGTCGACCCGCGCATGGACGATGTCCTTGGCGTCGAACTCGATGTCGAGCCAGGAGCCGCGATAGGGGATGATGCGGGCGGCGAACAGGAGCTTGCCCGAGGAATGGGTCTTGCCCTTGTCGTGGTCGAAGAACACGCCGGGCGAGCGATGCATCTGCGAGACGATGACCCGCTCGGTGCCGTTGACGATGAAGGTGCCGTTATTGGTCATGAGCGGGATGTCGCCCATGTAGACGTCCTGCTCCTTGATGTCCTTGACCGAACGCGCGCCGGTCTCTTCGTCGATGTCGAACACGATGAGACGCAGCGTCACCTTGAGCGGGGCGGCGTAGGTCATGCCGCGCTGCCGGCATTCGTCGACGTCGTATTTGGGCGCCTCGAACTCGTATTTCACGAATTCGAGCTGCGCGGTGTTGGAGAAGTCGGAAATCGGGAACACCGACTTGAACACGGCCTGCAGCCCTTCATTGGGCCGGCCGCCTTGCGGCTCCTTCACCAGCAGGAATTGGTCGTAGGAGGCCTTCTGAACCTCGATGAGGTTCGGCATCTCCGCGACTTCCTCGATTTTCCCGAAAAACTTCCGTACGCGCTTGCGACCGATAAACGTCTGCGCCATCACGTCCTCTCGCTCAATCGAACCATCGGGCTCGAACCATTCGGCTCAAACCATGACGCGCGCGCCAGGAGGCGAAGCCCCAAGGTTCGCGGTGCCGAGGCGATCAAGACGACTCTCCGGAAAGCCGCCATCCATCGCGGCCGTCGGGACAGGCGTCGAATCGTCCTATCTTCCGGTGATTCGGCCGATTGTCCGAGTCACCGACATACGCTCGCCGCTTGGCGGCAATTATCGCGATTCCGGGATTTGGGTCCGAAATCACCGATGTCCACTGTTTCCACCCTTGGATTCCCGGCCACTCGCTCGCGCCGGGTCCCGGTGAAATAGGCATTCGCCTATTTCAACTCAACCTTTGCGCCGGCTTTTTCGAGCGTCGCCTTGATCTTGGCGGCCTCGTCCTTGTTCACGCCTTCCTTCACCGGCTTCGGAGCGCCTTCGACCAAGTCCTTGGCTTCCTTGAGGCCGAGCCCGGTAATGGCGCGGACCTCCTTGATCACCTCGATCTTCTTGTCGCCGACCGCCGCCAGCATCACCGTGAACTCGGTCTTTTCCTCGGCCGCAGGGGCTGCCGCAGCCCCGGCCGCGGGACCGACCGCAACCGCGACAGCGGCGGCGGCCGAGACGCCCCACTTGTCTTCAAGCAGTTTGGCAAGTTCGGCCGCTTCGAGCACGGTGAGGCCGGAGAGGTCGTTGACGATTTTCTGCAGGTCAGCCATGATGTTGTCCTTGGTTTCAAATCTTCGATTTGAGGAATTTCCGTTATCCGGCAGGCGCGCTCGCTGCGCTCTCCGCGCTCTTGTCGGCGTAGGCCTTCACCACCCGGGCGACCTTGGCGGCAGGTGCGCTCACCACCTGCGCGATCTTGGTCGCCGGCGCCTGAATGAGGCCGACGATCCGCGCCCTAAGCTCGTCGAGCGAGGGCAGAGCAGCGAGCGCCTTAACCGCATTCGGGTCGAGCGCGGTCGCGCCCATGGCGCCGCCGAGAATGACGAACCGCTCGTTCGTCTTGGCGAAATCGACCGCAGCCTTCGGCGCCGCCACCGGATCGCCGGAGAAAGCAAGAAGCGTCGGCCCTTTGAGCAGGGGCGCGATGGAGACGACCTCGCTCCCCTCAAGAGCGATCCTGGCGAGGCGGTTCTTCGCCACCTTCACGCTGGCGCCCGCCTGCTTCATCTGCCGGCGCAGAGTCTGCATCTGGGCGACCGTGAGGCCGGAATAATGGGCCACCACGACGACTTTCGTCGCCTTGAAAGCCTCACCCAGTGTCGTGACAAGCTCGGTCTTTGCCGCGCGATCCAATTGAGGGCTCTCAGGTTGGCGGTTTCGCGAAGCCGCCGGGTTCGATGCCAGCCGTCCCGCCGATACAGTGGGACGACACTTACACCCTGCCCCCCGGGCAGCTCGCGCTGCCTCGGGCCATCGAGGTCAGAACCGAGGACAATCGCTTGCCCCGATCTTTACCCGTCTGTGCAGGCTTGACCGATTAAGCCGTTGCCGGCACCCGCAGTCTCGGACAGGAAGTGCCTTAACGAATGCCACCAAGCCCGTCGGCCTCTTGGAAAATCCGCGCAGGATAAGCTCCAGGAGGACGGCCTCGCTTGACGGTTCGATAAAGCACACAAAGGCGCGCCGGCAGACCGGGCCGGCCCGCCTAGGGCGGGTATTTAGGATATTTCGCTCGTCTTGCCAATCCCATCGGCAGATATTTTCGCGCATGAGGGTCCGTGCCATTCAGCCGCGAACTACTCAAACTGCCGGTACTCGCATATGATCCGGCGCGCAGCTCCGGATGGCGCGACGCGACATTTTTGGCGGACGAC
>JASHRY010000127.1 GCA_030037105.1 Xanthobacteraceae bacterium | reverse complement strand
CTCGCCGGGCGGGTCGACGACGGTCATGTCGTTCTTTTGCAGAAACGCCCCGAGCGCATCGACGTCGCTGCGGCTCGACAGCTCGAACGCGTAGTGGTGGAAGCCGATGTCGCCCTTGCGGTATTTGTGCTTGCGTCCCGCCGCGTCGGCGGCGGCAATCCAGAACAGCGTCTTGCCGTTGCTCCAGCCGGCCATGTCGGCATATGCGTATTTGAGCTTGAAGCCGAGAAAGCCCAGAAGCTTGGCGTAGAACTCCTTCGCACTGGCGAAATCGCCGACGCTGAGGACGAGATGGTCGATGCCGACGACACGGGGCATGAGGGACCTGCGACATCACGGGCGACTGCAAAAAGACCATAACGGGAAGGCAAAAGAAATGGGCCGGCGCGAAGCCGGCCCTTCCCCATTAACTGCCGCCGTACGGCGGTCACCCCTTATGTACAACCGGCGGAGGAGGTGCAGTCGTACAACCCGCGATGCTCAGGAGAGAAAGCACCGCGACGATTGCCAAAGCAAGCTTTTTCATGACGATCTCCTCCATCCAGAACGCGCTCCACCATAATGTCGGCTCAAGGGGTCTTCTAGTGCAGAAAAGCCACACTTCTCGATTTCGTGGCGCGGCTCCGCCGATAATGGACGCGGTGGCGCGGAAGATATGGTGTAAAGTCCGCGTGACATATTGCTTTCACGCATCTTTTCGGGCTAGCGCGGGGCTGCGGCGAGCGTTGCAAATATGCCGCACTGGCGAAAATTCGACTCGAAAATCCATCCAGCGAGGCCGGAATAGATATGGTTGCCCTTATGAGGGTCCGCGATTGCGCGCCGATACGAATCGGCAGGGCCCGCAAAGCCGCAAAATCGACACTTCTCGACCCGAAAATGTTCATCTACAACTTGGGGGATCAAACCGGGCACGGCGTCATCGTCGGGGCGCCATCCTCGAAGGGAATCGCAAGCAGAGGAACCATCCACGCGCCAAGCGGGATGATATGAGCGGGACTCACGCCATCCATGAAGATCGCAAAGCATCGGTTGGGGCAAGGGTCGAGATCGGTCCGGTTCCAGTCACCCACAGTTCTGCGGCCTTCCTCGCCGCTGCCGCGGCGCGGGATTATCCGGGCCTGTGCCGGCGAGACCGTGCCGATGATGGGATGCAGGTTGACGGCTGCATTGGCCGCGCTCGCGCTCGCGGCATGCACGATGTCGCCGTCATCGCCGTCATCTTCAAGCTCGGCCGAGGGTCTGCTCGGAATGTCTGACGCGACGCCGATCGACAGCAGTCTCGGCATGCGCGAGCTTACGCCGCCGGAAAAGAAGATCATCACCGACGCGGTCGCTCTCTCGATCAAAGATCCGGCTTCGGCAAAATATCGCTGGGCGAAAATCTCGAATTCGGCCGAAGGCTCGGTCAATTATTGCGCGATGGTGGATGCCAAGAGCCCGTATCCACCCTACAACGGTTTGCAGGCCTATATCGTCGAAACCAAGATCAGCGGCGGCAAGGTCACCTCGGCCGTGGTCGGTCTCATCGCCGGCGGCAAGGACATCGCGATCGTCACCAAGATGTGCAAGAAATACGGTCTCGACCCCAACAACGCGACATGATCCCCGGTGGCGGCGTTCCTGGCAAGCGGACAGGAACGCCTCGCGGACGTCGACCTTGGCGAGCGCCGCCTTGAAAGTGGCGATGTCGGCTGCGACCTGCCATTACCCTTTATAGATTAGCGGGCCGTCGCAAACGACCCGCTCGACGCCCGATGCCCGACCGACCGGCCGCTTTCGCCCGAACAAGTTTCAAGAACTGCGGTGGACCGGGGTAGACTGCCGGCACGCGCGCTGATGATGCAGTTCGTGCTCGATTTCATGGTCGTCGTCCCCCTCCTCTGTATTTGGTCGCGTCTTTGCGCCGAACGGGCTGGCACCTTCAAGTAACGCAGGTAACACCCCTTCCACCGCTCCGTCTCCGGCGTGCATTTTTCCGCCAAGCGGGCCGGCAACCACTCGCAAGTGCTCTCCGCGAGCCGAACTGCCGCGGCGCAAGCGCGCGCAAGGTTCGCGATCCTGTCGTTAATTTCAACAACAACGGCGCGCCGCAAGCACTAGAACGGGATGACTTATCTTCGAATCGTCATCCAGCTCTAAACATACGGACGGAAAATCGGTTCCCACTTTTCCTGGACGCTCTCTATGCAGCAGAAGTTTATATGGCTATCATGATCAAAATACCGCGAAACGGCGGGGACACTACCCCGATCGCGCCTGGATCCAAGGGAGGTATTCATGCGACGACGCGAATTTCTGAAATATTCCGCCGCGACAGCGTTGGCCGCGTCGTTCGTGCGCGTTGCCAAGGCTGATCTTCGGGCCATCAAGGTCGCCGTGATCGGCGCGAAAACCGGCCCGCTCGCGCCCGGCGCGGCGGTCACCCATTTCCCGCCCTACAGGCTGTGGGCGCACGAGGTCAACGCCGGCGGCGGGCTCAAACTCAAGGATGGGCAGCATAAGGTCGAGTTGATCGAATACGACGACCGCACGCAGCCGCCCGAGGCGATCAAGGCGGTGGAGCGCGCCGCCACGGTGGATAAAGTCGATTGGATCGGCGGGCTCTATGCCACCGGATTCAATCTCGCCGCGGCGCCGACTTTCGCGCGGCACGGCTATCCGCAGCTCACGCAGGCCTGCGTCACCGATCAGGCGCCTTCGATCGTCAAGAAGTATCCCGGCTTCTTCATGTTCCAGGCCTCGACAACGTCCTACGCGAAGGGCGCAATCGGCATCCTCAAAAAACTTAAGGATAGCGGTCAGATCGGAAACAAGGTCGCGGCCGTCAACATTGCCGACGACTTCGGGATCGAACTTGCCAACAGGGGACGGCCGCTGTTCAAGGAAGCCGGCTTCGATATCGTCTACGACAAATCCTATCCGCTGGGCACACAGGACTACACGCCGGTGATCAACGCTGCCAAGGCGGCCAAACCGGATGCCTTCGTCGCCTGGTCCTATCCGCCCGACACGTTCGGCCTTGCCGATGCAGCCAAGATCGAAGGTCTCAATGTCAAGGCCTATTACTGCGCCGTCGGCTGTGCCTTCCAGGGCTTCGCGCAGAAGAACGGCGCCGCCGCCGAGAACATTCTCGGCGCCGGCGGAGTCAATGACACGCCGGAAATCCGCGCCTTCTACAAACGCCACAAGGAAGTCACCGGCGTCGACGCCGACTATTGGGGCAGCCCATTCTACTACGCGATGCTCCAGGTCCTCAGCCAATCGATCGAGGCCGTCGGTTCGATGGATCGGATGGCTATCGCGGCCCACTTCCGGAACCGCAAATTCAAGACTCTGGTCGGCGAGGTGGAAATGCCCGGCCAGATCCTCGACAAGGTCTATACTGTCGGCCAGTGGCAAGGCGGATTTTTCACCGCCGTCGCTGGGCAGGGCTTCTCCGACTATGCGCCGGTCAAGCTGAAAATCAGTTGGGGCTGAGAATCCTTGGGCTCCGAAGGGCGGCTCCGCCGCGTGCTTCGCCGGGCCGATAAGTTCCGACGCACGACAATCGTCCCCGGTCGCGAACGGGCCGGGGACGCGGCCGGGGGTTCGAACCTCGCTGGCCGGACATGACATGAAGGCAAGGCGCCGGCACCGTGCACCCGTAATCGACCACATCCGCTCGATATGGACATCGTCATCATCGGCCTGCTGCTCGGCGGCACCTATGCCTTGATGGCGATGGGCCTGCAATTGCAATACGGCGTCGCCCGCATCATGAATCTGGCCAACGGCGAAATGCTGATCGCCGGGGCGTTCGGCGCCTTCTGGTTCTATTTGGGCACGAAAACGAGTCCGCTCCTCGCCCTGCTTTTCGTGATCCCGCTTGCTTTCGCGCTGAACTGGGCGATCTACCGCGTGCTGATCCTGCCGCTCGTGCGCCGCGCCAAGAGCCAGGGCAAGCTCGAGGTCGACAGCATTCTGGCCACCTTCGGCCTGAGCTTCATCTTCATCGGCATCATGGTGGCGGTCTTCGGCGCTCAATATACCGACTACGCCTACCTGTCGGAGCCGATCTTCATTTTTGGCGAGCGCTACGGTCTCAACCGCGTTGTCGCCTTTCTCGCCTCGGCGGCGCTCTGCACCGGCCTGTATGTTTGGTTGCACAAGACGCGGGCGGGGCTGGCGTTGCGGGCCGTATCCGTCAATCCGTCCGCTGCGGGGCTCGTCTCGATCAATGTCGCGCGCACCGCGGCGTTCGCTTTCGCATTGGGCGGAGCAGTGACGGCGGCAGGCGGCGTGCTGCTCAGCATGTACTTGACCTTCGATGCGTCCTACGGCGTCGTCTTCACCTTGAAAGCGCTGATCATCGTCATTCTCGGCGGCGTCGGCGACATCCGCGGGACGATCGTTGCCGCTTTCATCCTCGGCCTCGCCGAAACCGCGGTCGCCACGCTGATCGATCCGGGCCTCACGCTCGCCGCCGCCTACATCCTGTTCATGATCGTGTTGCTGGTGCGGCCGGAGGGCCTGTTCGGGAGGCGAACGGCGTGAGCACCATGGCAAAAAAGTCGGCGGGGGGCGCGGGACTGCGCATCACCGCGCGCGAGGGACGCAATCTTCTGGCCGGCGCCCTGATCGTCGTTGCCGCGGGTTTTGTACCGCTGCTGTTCAGCGGCTATGTGCTGCAGGTGGCGATTTCCATCGTCATGTATACGGCGTTCGCCACGTCATGGCTGTTGTTCTCCGGACCGACCAACTACATCGCCCTGTCGACGGCGGCGTT
>JASHRY010000126.1 GCA_030037105.1 Xanthobacteraceae bacterium | reverse complement strand
CGACGCCGAGCTGCCGCAGGCAGGCAAGTCCCTGCGAGGCGAAGGCCTCGTTGAGCTCGATCAAGTCGAAATCCGTGATTTTCAATTCGAGCCGATGCATCAATTTGCGCGTCGCCGGCACCGGGCCGATGCCCATGATGCGCGGCGGCACCGCCGCCGCAGCCATGCCGAGTATTTTCGCGCGCGGCTTTAATCCGTGCGCTTTAACGGCCGCCGCGCTGGCGAGGATCATCGCGGCGGCGCCGTCATTGATGCCCGACGCGTTGCCGGCGGTGATGGTGCCGCCATCGCGCACGATCGGCTTGAGCTTGGCGAGCTTGTCGAGCGTCGTTTCGGGGCGCGGATGTTCATCCTTGTCGGCCAGGATCGGTCCCGCCTTGCCGCCGGTCGCCTGGACCGGGACGATCTCCGCGGCGAAATAGCCGGCGGCCTGCGCCTCGGCGGCGCGCTGTTGCGAGCGTAGTGCGAACGCGTCCTGGTCCTGACGCGTTACCTGGAATTTCTCGGCGACGTTCTCGGCGGTCTCGGCCATGGAGTCGACGCCGTATTGCGCCTTGAGCACGGGATTGACGAAGCGCCAGCCGAGCGTCGTATCGTAGATTTCGGCGCGGCGTGAAAACGCCTCGTTCGCTTTGCCCATCACCAGCGGCGCCCGGGTCATCGACTCGACGCCGCCGGCAATGGCGAAATCCATCTCGCCGGCGCGAATCGCGCGCGCCGCGTCGCCGACGGCATTGAGTCCGGAGGCGCACAGCCGGTTGACGGTCACGCCCGGGATCGTGTCCGGCAGTCCGGCAAGAAGGAGCGCCATGCGCGCCACGTTGCGGTTGTCCTCGCCGGCCTGGTTGGCGCAGCCGAGGAAGACCTCGTCGAGCCGTGACCAGTCGGCGTTGTCGTTGCGGGCGACGAGCGCCCGGATCGGGACCGCGGCGAGATCGTCGGTGCGTATTGCGGCGAGTGCCCCGCTGTAACGGCCGATCGCGGTGCGCACGGCATCGCAAATGAAGACCTCTCGCATCGGTCTCTCCTTCGGCCGCGCCGGAATGGTACGCTGCCCACCTTTATCCGGATATTTACGGGCGGGTCAAATCGCAGCGGAGCGGCTCGGCCGGGCATGCGGCTTGACCTGTTTTGGCAGAAGTGTCACCCGATTTGCCCATCGATTTGACGAGCTTACCGTGAACGACCGGGCCGTGGATTTTTGCGCTCTGCCGCCATCGCTTCGCGCCGAGCGGCGCGGCGATATCGCCGTGCTCACGCTCGCGCGCGCGGAAAAGCGCAATGCCATTGACGATCCGATGGTCCAGGGCATCGAGACGTTCTTCTCTGCTCTGCCGGAGGGCATCGGCGCCGTGGTTGTTCATGGCGCCGGCGACCATTTCAGCGCCGGGCTCGATCTCTCGGAGCTCGAAGAGCGCGATGTGATTGCCGGGATCGAGCATTCAAGTTCCTGGCATCGCGCCTTCGATCGCATCCAATTCGGCAAGGTGCCGGTCGTCGCGGTGCTGCACGGCGCGGTGGTCGGCGGTGGGCTCGAACTCGCCGCCGCCACGCACGTGCGCGTGGCGGAGCGCTCGGCGTTCTATGCGTTGCCGGAAGGAAGCCGTGGCCTTTTTGTCGGCGGCGGCGGCTCGGTACGGCTACCGCCCCTGATCGGCGCCGCGCGCATGATGGACATGATGCTCACCGGACGCACGCTTTCCGCCGAACAAGGCCAGGCTGTCGGGCTCACGCACTATCTTGTGGACGACGGCGCCGGCCTCGCCAAGGGCCTTGAACTCGCCCGGCGCATCGCCGGCAACCCGCCGTTCACGAATTTCGCCGTCATGCACCTCCTGCCGCGCATCGCGCGCAGCGATCCCGCGGCCGGTTTCGCGACCGAGGCGCTCGCCGCGGCGATTGCGCAAGGCAACGAGGAGGCCAAGACTCGGCTCAAGGCTTTTCTGGAAAAGCGCGGCCCCAAGGTCGCGCGCAGCTAGCACCATGTCCGAGGCGCTCGCAAAGACGCATTCAGCGCAAACCCGGCCGCCGCTGCGGGCGGTCCGGCTCGGACCCGCGGACGTAATGGTGGAGCGCGGCAGCGACGGCACGATCCTGATGCGCTCGCCGCATCCGCTGGCGCCCTATCCCGAAAAACTGACGGCGCGACTGGTATACTGGGCGAAGGCCGCGCCGGAGCGCGTTTTCCTCGCGCAACGCGAACGCGCCGGCACATGGCGCACGCTGACCTATGCGGCCGCGCTTGCCGAAGTGCGCGCGCTCGCCGCGGCGCTTCTGCAGCGCGATCTCTCGCCCGAGCGCCCGATCGTCATACTGTCCGGCAACGACATCGAGCATGCGCTCCTCGGCCTTGCCGCCATGCATGTCGGCATTCCTTATGCGCCGATTTCCGTGCCCTATTCGCTGATGTCGCGGGATTTCGGCAAGCTCAAAACGATCCTCGACATCCTCACGCCCGGCCTCGTCTTCGCTGCGAACGGGACTGCCTTCGCGCGTGCCATTGCCGCGGCCGTGCCGGCCGATGCGGAGATCGTGGTCGCCGCGAATCCGCCGGCCGATCGGCGCGCGACGCCGTTCGGCGAATTGTCCGCAGAGCGGCCGACGTCGGCCGTCGAAGCGGCGCACGCCCGAATCGGCGCCGACACCGTCGCCAAGATTCTATTCACGTCCGGCTCCACCGGCCGGCCCAAAGGGGTGATCAATACGCAGCTCATGCTGTGCGCCAATCAGGCGATGATCCGCGCCGGCCTCGCTTTCGTCGCCGAGGAACCGCCGGTGATCGTCGACTGGCTGCCGTGGAACCACACCTACGGCAGCAACCACAATTTCGGCCTCGTGCTCGACAATGGCGGCTCGCTCTATATCGACGAAGGCAAGCCGATGCCCGGCGCCATCGAGGCGACCGTGCGCAACCTGCGCGACGTCGCGCCGACGATCTATTTCAACGTGCCGAAAGGCTTCGAGATGCTGCTGCCCTATCTCGAGGCGGATC